>DATBCZ010000398.1:0-4321 GCA_036270175.1 Steroidobacteraceae bacterium
CCGGAGCAGTTGGACTTCGAGGAGCGTGCCCTGCTACGCAGCTCCTACTACTTCCGCAATCTGATCAAGATGGTCGGCGTATGGGATACGGTCGGCTCGATCGGCATCCCGTTCGGCAACCTCCCCAACATCAGCCGGCGCGCGCTCAAGTTTCACAATACCCGCCTCAGCCGCACGATCGAGCATTCGTACCAGGCATTGGCCATCGATGAGTACCGCCAGCCGTACTGGGCGGTGCTGTGGACCGAGTTTTTTCCTGAAAGCGCCTATGCGCACCCGCAACCCCACGACGACGGGCGCTTCGTCGAACAGCGCTGGTTCGGCGGCGCGCATGCCAACATTGGTGGCGGCTATCGCTCCGACCCGCTTCCTGACAGGCCGCTCGCGTGGCTGCAGGACAAGGCGGCGCAATGCGGGCTTGGGTTTCGGCGCCACGCCTCGGTGAGCGCCGACGATCTCGAGTGCTTGCCCACGGACTCGTATTCCGAGTTCCTGCGCGGCCTGTGGAAGGTGGTGGCGCTCGGCCGCCGCTACACACGCTGGATCATGTCCGATCCAGTCCACCGGACCTCGCGTGCTACGACGATGAGTGGGCCGGTGGAAGGCTGGGTACAAACGGTGAACGAGCGAATCGACCGCTCAGTGTTCGAGCGATGTCAGCGGCATCCCGACTATCGGCCGGCGAGTCTGCAGGAGTGGGCCACACGCAAGGGCCTGGACCTCGAGGCCATCATCGCGGACCCGGACAGGTACCCCGAATTCTGGGAGCCAGTCACGCAGCCAGGGATCGAGAGGCGGCCGCTACCGGAAAATCCGCCCCCCGCCCGCAAATAACACGCCGTGTCTGCCACGTCAGCGCATTCCGCCAACCCAACGCATCAGCGCAACCCGCCTGCCCAATCGCAAAACACCGCGGACACATCCCTCACGCCACTCGCGAGTCCTCGAGCAGAAAAGCCAACGCCGCAGCGCACGACTGCGCCACTTTCAACGAAAACAGATCGTCCGCCCGAGTCCGGCCGAGGTTCACCGTGGCGATGGGCTTGCCCGCGGCCGCCGCTTCGCGTGCGAAACGGTATCCCGAGTACACCATCAGTGACGACCCGACGACGAGCATAGCGTCAGCGTCCTGTACCCCCTGCATCGCTATCTCCACGCGTTCTCGCGGCACGCTCTCCCCATAAAACACAACGTCGGGTTTCAACAAGCCGCCACAAACCGCGCAAGCGGGCACCTCGAAACTCGAAAAATCCAACCCATCGAGGTCGGCGTCTCCATCCGGTGCCTCACGTGCGTCGAGGTCGATCCAGTCCGGATTGCGCGCCAGCAGTTCCTGCTGCAGTTCCTCTCGAGGTAGCCGCCGCTCACATCCCATACAGCGCACCAGGTCGAGCCGCCCGTGCAGATCGACTACGTTGGTGCTGCCCGCGGCCTGATGGAGGCGATCGACATTCTGGGTAACAAGCAGGGCAACACCGCCGCGCTGCTCGAGGGCGGCTAACGCCCTATGAGCGTCATTGGGCCGTGCGCGTCGTATGCGCCGCCACCCCACCAGGCTACGGGCCCAGTACCGTTTGCGCGTCGACAACTCGTCCATGAACGCACGGAACTGCACAGGTTGCGTACGCTTCCAGCCACCGTCGGCATCCCGATAATCCGGAATGCCCGAATCCGTGCTGCAACCCGCGCCGGTGAGCACGAACAGCCGAGGGTATCTTGCAATGAATCCCCGTAAAGCATCGCTTTCCATGCCGAAAGCATAGAACATCCGGCGGCCCAGATCGCGAGTACCATAGAGCACCCCGTCTGACTCCCGGATCCCACCGAGGCATCATTGCAATGGGCACGACTCACAACGGCGGCTGCTTCTGCGGCCAGATCCGCTACGAAACCACCGGCACCCCATTTCATGAGACGAGCTGCCACTGCGCAATCTGTCGCGGCACCACCGGCGCCGCCTCGGTGGCCTGGTTCAGTCTCGAGCGCTCACAGTTCCGCTTCACCGCGGGAGAGCCGACCCGCTTCAAGTCGACTCGCCGCGGCACCCGCTCGTTCTGCGCACAGTGCGGCACCCAATTGACCTTTGAGACGGAAGATTTCCCGAACGAAGTCGACGTGACGATCTGCAGCCTGGACGACCCGGAAAGCGTGCGCCCCAAGGACCAGACCTGGCTGAGCAGCAAGTTGAGCTGGGTCGTGCTGGACAATCGTCTGCCGCAACACCGGACGAGCCAGTCCGGAAGGTGAGGCGCACCAGGCTACCGCCTGCCGACGTTGCCGCTGCCCTTTACTTCGCCCGAGCCAACAACAACAGGGTCACCATGCCCATCGTTGCCGTGGGGATCCACGCCAATATTACTGGATTGAGCGCGAACACGACGGTGCCGCTTTCGATCAGCCGCTGCACCAGGAAGAAACAGATGCCCAACAGCAACCCCATCATTGTCCGGGTCCCTGCGCCCGAGGAGCGCAACGAGCCGAGCACGAAGGGGATAGCCAAAAGCACGGAGAAGCCAATCGCCACGGTACGCGCGATCCGCGACCAGAATGCGAACAGGTACTGACTCGGGTCCAGCGAGTTTTTCTGGTAGTACTGGATCAGCTGCCACAGTGCGCGGCTGGTGAGTTGCTGCGGATCCTGCGAGGCGAGCCCCAGGAATCCCGGTGTGACGTTCGATTGCAGGACTCGCTGGCCCGGCGACTGCGCCTGCACCGAGTCGGCCGCGAAACGCGATTCGGTGTAATCGCCCAACAGCCACTTCTTGTCGGACCCCACCGTGGCATTGCCGGCATGACCGAGCGCGACCAGGCGATGCCCGGGAGACAGCTCGAAGATCTGAATACCGCCGAACTGCCGCTGTCCGGACTGTCGCGCGACATTGAGGATCAGGTTTCCATCACGCACCCACGCAGCACCACCGCCACCGAAGCTGATGTTGGTGAACTTCGCAAAGGCCTTCTGCTCCCGCGCGGCGACGTGCAGCGGCGGAGCGAGGAACTCCCCGAGAAGCACTTCGACGCCGATGAGGAGCAACCCCGCAACGAGCGCCGTACCCGCGAGGCGCACGATCGAGACGCCGGTCGCGCGAATGACAGTCAACTCACTGCCACGTGCGAGAGAGCCCAGCCCGAGCAGGGAACCGATGAGCACCGTGATCGGCAGCAGTTCGAACGCCTGCTGCGGAAGGTTTAGAAGTGTGTACCAGACAGCTTCGGCCGCGGTGTAGTGACCCACGCCGATATCGTCCTGTTGATCGATGAAAATAAACAGGCCGCCCAGGATGAGCACGACCGCCATCACCAACAGCACCGAGCCCAGGATGGAGCGTACGATGTAGCGGTCCAGAATTGTCATAGTCCGCGGACCCGGTAGCGCAGGCGTGTGCCCAGGGTGGGCCCCAGGATCACAACCAACGCGAGCAACAGCACGGCCGCGTGAGTCCACCACAGGCCCGCGATCTCCGGCACCGTGCCGCGAGAGATCCAGACCTTACCGACTGTGATCAGGTTCTGATACAGGAAGTAGATCACGACGGCGAGCCATACCCGCGCATACCGACCCTGCCGGGGCCTGAGCCTGGATAGCGGCACCGCGAGCAGTGTCAGTACGATGCAACTCACGGGCATGGCCACGCGCCAATGCCACTCGGCGCGCTTGTTGAGATCATCCGACTCGAGGAGTGAGCGGCTCGGTTGCGCCTCGAGATTTTTCACGACGTCGGAGACCACCGGCACCTCCACCGGAATGGTGTGCTCGGCAAAGTGCACGATGCGGAATTGAGGACTTCCCGGCTCCCCTTCATAACGCTCGCCATCGTAGAGGGTAATGGTATGCGTCATACCGTCCGGGGACACGGAGTGCCGCGCCCGCTGTGCCAACGCCACCTCGACTACCGGCCCGCGATTACGCTCCACGAACACGTTGCCCAGTGTTCCGTCCTTGTTTACATTCTGGGCGTACACAACCGCGTTCGCGCCGCCAAAAGCGCGGAATTTCCCGGCAGCGATTGGCGCGAACTGACCCGCCCGCAGCGCCGCATTGCGCAAACTCAACGCCCGCGCCGTCGCGTCAGGCGCCAGCCCCAGCGTGAGCCAGGCGAGGCCTGCCGCGACGAACACCGCCAGCAGTCCCACGGGAACATAGACGTTCGCCGGCCGGATGCCGCAGGCAAAGGCCGCGGCCATCTCACTGTCGTGGTACAGCCGGCCGAATGCGAGCACCACCCCGAGCAGCAGGCCGAAAGGTACCAGGAGACTGAGATTCTGCAGCGCGCCGAGGCCGATGAGCTCCAGCACCACGCCTTTCGGATATTGATTGACC
>DATBCZ010000399.1:0-1925 GCA_036270175.1 Steroidobacteraceae bacterium
GCGCCGCTTCCGGGAGTTCGATTGGTCGGCAACGCCTCTCGGCCCGGTTGAGTTCTGGCCCGAGAGTTGGCGGCATGCCGTGCAGATCATTCTCGATTCGAGCTTTCCCACCGCGCTTGCCATCGGCCGGGAGCACCTGATCTACTTCTATAACGACGCGTTCATTCCGCTCGCCGGCGCCTCCCGACACCCTGCCGCGCTCGGACTGCCGGTACCGGTGGCCTGGAAGGAAATCTGGAACGAGATCCTCTCACCGCGCTTCACCCACACCCTCACCACCGGCGAGCCGACGGGCGAAGCCGATCTGCTGATGCCCCTCGAGCGCAGCGGCTACTTGGAAGAAACCTACCTTACCTTCTCGTTCGCCGCCCTCCGCGACGACAAGAACCAGCCGAACGGTATTTTCTGCACGGCCATCGAGAACACGGCACGAGTCATCGCCGAGCGGCAGATCAATTGCCTGCGGGCGCTGGCCGCGCGCAGCTCGTTGGCCGAGACGCCGGAGGCCGCGTGTCAGTCTGCCGTCGCGACCCTGGAGGCCAACCCCCGCGATCTGCCGTTCGCCCTGCTCTACCTACTGGATAAGGATGGAAAAAAGGCACACGTCGCCGGAACCGCAGGACTCGTTTCGCTTCCGCGCGGTGTCACGGAGACCATCGACTTCGCGGACACGCCGTCGTGCGCGATTGCGCGGGTCGCGGCATCTCGAACCGCGTTGTTAATGGACGACATTCAGCCCCTTATCCAAGGTCTGGTTCGGACGCCGGAGGTGACACCTCAGCAAGCGTGGGGGCTTCCCGTGCTAAACCCCGGCAGCGAGCACCTCGCTGCGGTGTTGATTGCCGGCGTAAACCCGATGCGACCCCTCGATGAGTCGCGCGCGTTTCATGAGCTCATTGCCAATCACCTGGAGACCGCGATCTCGAGCGCCCGGGCCAAACAACATGTGCGCGAACGGGCGCAAGCGCTCGCCGAACTTGATCGGGCCAAAACGGTGTTCTTCAGTAACATCAGCCACGAGCTCCGGACACCGCTTACCCTGTTGCTCGCGCCGCTCGACGACCTGCTCGCACGGACGACGCTGGAGGATGCCGACAGAAGCCTTCTCGAGATCGCCCGACGCGGTGGCGCCCGTTTGTTGAAGCTCGTCAACTCGCTGCTGGAGTTTTCTCGCATCGAAGCAGGACGCATCGAGGCCAGTTATGAGGCAACGGATCTGGCCGGTCTCACGACGGACCTCGCGAGCGTCTTCCGCTCCGCCTTCGAGCGCGCCGGCGTGGCGCTGACGCTCGACTGCCCAAAACTGCCCGCCGATGTGTACGTCGATCGGGACATGTGGGAAAAGATCGTTCTCAACCTGGTTTCCAACGCCTTCAAATTCACGTTCAAAGGGGAAGTACGAGTCTCGCAGCGGGCGCTCGGCGACCACATTGAGCTGGAGGTGAGTGATACCGGTTGTGGTGTGGCGGCGAAAGATCTCCCGCGCTTGTTCGAGCGTTTCTTTCGCGGCCGTACCACGCAGGCGCGTACTCACGAGGGTTCGGGCATCGGCCTGTCGCTGGTGCATGAGTTGGTGAAGCTGCACGGCGGCAGCATCGAGGCCCATAGCGAAGTCGGTGTCGGAACCGCGATTACTTTGCGCATTCCCTGCGGTTCTGCTCATTTGCCGGCGGAACGGATCGGCCGCATGCGAACGCTCGAACGCGCTCGAATTGGGGCTTTGCCATTCGTCGAGGAGGCGCTGGGGTGGCTGCCCGACGGTGGCAGCGCGGCGTTCGGTCCCGAGTCGGGCGAGACAACAGCCACCAGCGCGAGTGAAACACTTCGAGCAGACGACGCGGCCCAGGCCCACATCCTGATCGTCGATGACAACGCCGACATGCGCGGCTATCTGCGCCACCTCCTTGGCGGCCGTTGGCAGGTTG
>DATBCZ010000400.1:0-3035 GCA_036270175.1 Steroidobacteraceae bacterium
TCACTCGGGCCGGGAAAAATCGATCTGTTGGAAAGCATCCAGCGGACCGGATCGCTGCGCCAGGCGGCGCAAGCGCTCGGCATGAGCTACCGCCGTGCGTGGCTGCTGTTGGATGGCCTGAACCGCTCCTTCACCGAGCCCGCCTCCACCGCCAGCATTGGCGGACAGGGCGGCGGGGGTGTGACCCTCACGCCCTTCGGGCTGGAAATCATCAGGTCTTATCGCGCGGCGGCGCAGGCTATCGAATCCGCGGCACAACGGGAGTTGGAATCGATCGCGTCCAAGGCGGTCGCCACCGTTCCCGGTGAGGCCCCGGGTGCACGCCGCAAGCGACTCGCCCGCTCGGCAGCGGGCGCCCCCGAACACGATTGATCGCGCTCCGCAGGAAGGGTGTTCCAGGCACACGAGGTGCCCCGCCGCCGCAGGTGACGGAGGCATCGGGCAAAAACCACGGTTTTTGCCGGGCGCGTAGCCGCGATGCCACGCTGGGCCGGGCATGGATGCCCGGATCCAGCGTTTTAAACTAGTGCTTCTTGCCCGGCCCCGGGCCGGGCCTCTGACCCGGAACGGGCGGTTTGAGGCCGGCCATCTGGGCTGGGGATTGTTTGCCCGGAGGTTGCGGCGGCACGCCCGGCTTCAACACAGGGTTCGTCCCGGTGGTCCCGGTGCTGGTCCTGGAGTTGGGATCGGGGGGTGCCTGGGGCGGCAGCATTTCGACTGACAGGGTGAACGTGCGTTTCTCGGCGCCCTGCAGCGCGCCGACATTCACCACCTGCCGTGCCACCTCTTCGCCGCGATCGTTACGGATCGCGATGGTAACGAAGTATTCCCAAGGCTCCTCGAGGGGGGGATGACGGATCAGCCCCTCCACCCGTAGCGCCGACGTTGCCGCCACCTGGCGCTTCGCTGCTTCCGAGTCAAAGCGCAGGTGGTGCAGGCAGCCCGGACAGATACTCAGGCTTTCGAGGATCGTAGCCTTGCAGTGCGGACACGTACGCGTCTTGCCCGGTACGACCGGGCGAGAGGCGACATTCATGCGTTACCGAATCCTTTGGTCTCCGACTTGGTACTACGGGTGTCGTCCCAGCCGAACTCCACCTGGCCGCGCATGCGAGATCCGGCGGCAACCGTGAGGGAGCCCGCCTTGACGTCGCCGCTGATGACGCCGCCTTCGAGCAACTCGACGCGCTTGGCGTTCTCGATGTTTCCGAGGAGCTCGCCACCGACGACGACGACGCTCGCCTTCACGAGACCTTCGAGATGAGCGCCCGTGTCGAGGGTGACGTTGCCGTCAACCTGCACGTCGCCCTTAAAGCGGCCCGCGATGCGCACGTGGCCGGAGCCGACGATCTTGCCTTCAATCGTGAGGTCAGAAGCAATAACGGATTCTTTCATATCCAGACGTTGCGCCTCCTTCACGGGGCGACGAGCGGCCTCGGGACTCAGGGGTGCTACGTTGGTCCTCTCCGGCTCACGCATCGGCGGTGGGCTGGGGGGTGGCGGCGCGCTCGTCGCCGGTCCGGAAGCGGGTCCTGTATTCGTATCTTTCCAAAGCGCCATGTTGGCCCCCGTGCATGTGAAGAACCGTGAAAGTTACCTGACCGATCCGCCCTGCCACCAGTGTCTCTAACGACAGACAAGTGGCCGGCGTCGAAACTACAAGTCAGTTCGGGCGTTACCTTGAGCGGTGGCCTGTACAGGCCAAGCCGCGGCGCGGTCCGATATCGTGCCGCCCATTTACAGCCGCACAATCCGATAAGCTTCGCGCGTACGGTCCCAAGAGGCAATAGCACTTGCAACTTAAGCGCATTCACCTGATCGCCGCGGCGCGTCCGAACTTCATGAAAGTCGCGCCGTTGTATCACGCCCTAGCACGAGAAGAATGGTGCACACCGCACATAGTGCACACCGGACAGCACTACGACGCAAATATGTCGGACGCTTTCTTCCGGGATCTCCGTCTGCCGGAGCCGGCGCATCATCTCGAGGTAGGGAGCGGCACACACGCGGAGCAGACCGGCCGCACGATGATTGCCTACGAAGCCGTGTGTATGCGCGACCGTCCGGACGCCATTATCGTCGTGGGCGACGTCAATGCGACGGTTGCCTGCGCCATGGTCGGGACCAAGCTGTGGATCCCCGTCATCCATCTCGAAGCGGGGCTACGCAGCCGCGACCGGCGCATGCCGGAGGAAATTAACCGTCTCGCGACCGACGCCATCGCTGACCTTTTGTGGACGCCGTCCCCGGACGCTGATGCAAACCTGCTCGCAGAGGGCGTTCCGGCGAAGAAGATCGCATGCATCGGCAACATCATGATCGATTCGTTCGAGATGCTCCGCGGGAAGATCGAAAGCGCAGATACGCGCCTCCGAATGCGCCTCGACGGCCAACCTTACGCTGTGGTCACGCTGCACCGTCCCTCCAACGTGGACGAGCGCGACAAACTTTCCGAGCTCGTGGAGACCCTCGTGTCGCTGTCACACGAGCTGCGGGTGGTGTTTGCCATCCATCCGCGCACCCGCAAGCGACTCGAGGATTTCGGCCTGATGAGCGCGATCGAAAGCGCGACCGGAATCCGGCCGACGGAGCCCTTGAGCTACATCGAGTTCATGAATCTGATCACGGGCTGCACCCTGGCGATTACGGACTCGGGTGGGGTTCAGGAGGAGACCACCTACCTCGGTATTCCGTGCGCAACCCTGCGCGAGAACACGGAGCGCCCGATCACGATCACCGAGGGGACGAATCGGCTGCTGAAGCCGGCGAACCTGATCGCAGCTGCCCGAGAAGCGATCGAGGGCAAATGGCGAGCCCGTCGCGGACCGCTTCTGTGGGACGGCCATGCGGCGGATCGCGCTGCGCAAAGTCTGCGCCAGCTGCTGGGCTAGCGAAGGTATGTACCCAAAGGGTTCGTATTCATGTACACTGGGTGCTTGGAATGATGTACATCAAACGGTTGTGAAAACACATATCGAATTGGATGACGGGTTGCTGGAAGAGGTCTTTCGTATGGGGCGCTTTAGCACCAAAAA
>DATBCZ010000401.1:0-11522 GCA_036270175.1 Steroidobacteraceae bacterium
AGCATCGGCCGCCGTGGGTGATTTACGCGAGAGACAACTCTATGTGACGCCCGAGAACCGACAGGGCGGCTTCGATACGGGCGAGCTTGGTCGGGTGATGCGGGTCGAGAATGCGCCGGGCTTCTTTCTCATCGATCCGCATGCGCCGCGCAAACTCGGAGTTGCTGATGCCGGCCTCGCGCACGGCGAGATAGACGGCGGCCTTCAACGCCATTGACGGCGGCACGCTCACGGTCAGTTCACCTCGTTTGGGTGCCGAGGGCGACGGAATGTCTCGTCCATCGTCGATGCGGCCCGCAATGGCTTCCTCCAGGCAATCCACTGCCTCCGCGAGCGCATCCTCACGTGTATCGCCCTGTGTGATTGCTTCGGGTAAGTCGCGGCACGTCACCACGTATCCACCGTCGTCCTTATCGGGCGTCAATTTCACCGTGTAGGTAAACTGTCTCATAGCTCATCTCTCCTGATGTCGAGTTGCGTACACATGGCTCTCTTATCATACTCGGCATTTACCTGTTGATTAATTCGTTCGAACGAACTAATATTGGGGGATGAGAAAGGAACCCCCCGAACGCCCCATCGACGACCGACTGTTGGATGTGGCCCTCGACCAGTTCGGCCGGAAGGGGCTGGAAGGCGTGAGCACGCGCGCTATCGCCGCCGCGGCCGGGACCGCCATGTCATCGATTACTTATCACTATGGCGGCAAGGAGGGCCTGTATGTCGCGACCGCGCGCCATATCGCCGCGCAAATACGTACTCGTTTCACCGCCGTGATGGCGAGCGCTCCGCACGCCGCCGACCTCGAGCCGCAGGTGGCCATGGAGCAGATCTTCGTCATGGCCGGGGCCTTTCTGCAAATCATGTTGAGTGCGGAAGCGGCGCCCTGGGCGCGCTTCATCGTTCGCGAGCAGATGGAACCCACGGAGGCGTTCGAGGTTCTGTGGAGCGAGGTCATGAGTCCCGTGAGTGCGCGATTGGTGGCGCTGGTCTTGCGGGCAGGCGCGGGCCGCTGGACTGAAACGGAAGTCCGGATCCGGGCAGTCACCCTCATCGGGCAAATCCTCGTTTTCCGTGTCGCTCGAGCCACCGCGCTGCGTGTAACCGGCTGGGACGATATCGGCCCCAGAAGGGCCGCTGACATTCGCCGCATCATTGAGGCTAACGTCCGCGCGATTCTCGCGGCGCCCGGGAGCGACCCACCATGAAACAGCGCTTCATCATCATCGGCGCCCTCGTAGCCGTCGTCCTGTTAGCCGCACTGAGTTATAACCACTTCGCGAAGCGGGATGCAGGTCCACTCACGTTGTTTGGCAATGTCGACATCCGTTCCGTCAACCTGGGTTTTCGGGTTCCTGGCCGGATCGCGTCGATGCCGGTGGAGGAAGGCGCCAAGGTTGCCGCGGGAGACGTTCTCGCCCGTCTCGATACGCGGCCGCTCACCGATGCGCTCAATGCCGCGGAAGCGCAGATCGGCGTGGCCGCCGCCGAACTCGACAAACGTCGCAACGGCAACCGATCGCAGGACATCGCCCAGGCGCGGGCGATGGTCGCCGAACGGCGCGCCACGCTGGTCCAGGCCACCGCGGACAACGAGCGGCGCTCTGAGTTAGTAAAGACAGGCGCGGTCAGCCAGGCCCTTTTCGAGGCGACTCGCGCGCAATATCTCGCGTCCCAGGCGCAGCTGCGCGCGGCTGAGGAAGCGCTGTCGCTGCAACTTGCGGGGGCGCGACACGAGGATATCGAGGCGGCCGTCGCGCAACGCGCTGCCGCCATCGCCCAGCGTGACAAGGCACGCACCGATCTTGCCGACGCGACGATTTTCGCACCCGCGGCGGGCACCATTCTCACCCGCGCCTATGAGCCGGGCGCGGTTGCAGGGGCTGGCGAGACGATCTTTGTTATGACAGTCGATCGGCCCATGCGCGTGCGCGCCTATGTGTCCGAAGAGGATCTCGGCCGCATCTCACCCGGAATGAATGTACTGGTGACGACGGACGGCAACTCGAAGACCTATCACGGCACGATTGGCTTTATCTCCCCCGCCGCCGAGTTCACCCCCAAGACGGTTCAGACAGAGAGTCTGCGCACGGATCTGGTTTACCGCCTGCGTGTCATTGTCACGGATCCCGATGACGCGTTACGCCAGGGCCAACCGGTGACCGTGGTGGTTCCTGCCGCACGTCCAACGGCCAAGCGCTGAAATGGACGCCTCCATAGCCAGTGCGCGGGGCGTCACCAAGCGCTTCGTCAAGGACGGGCCGCCGGCTCTGGAATCGGTCGATATCAACATCCTGGCCGGACGGATGACCGGCCTCGTGGGTCCTGATGGCGCGGGAAAGACGACGCTCATCCGGTTGCTGACCGGGCTGCTCGATCCTGACAGCGGGACTGTTGAAGTAGAGGGCGTTGCCGCCGTCGATGCTGACCGTGCGGCCATCGGCTACATGCCTCAGCGCTTTGGGCTGTATGAGGACCTGACCGTCATCGAGAATCTCTCGCTCTATGCCGACCTGCGCGGTTTGGATGCCGCAGCGCGCCCGGAAAGCTTCCGCAGGCTGCTCGACTTCACCGACCTGCAGCGCTTTCGCACGCGCCTCGCGGGGAAGCTCTCTGGCGGCATGAAGCAGAAACTCGGACTAGCCTGTGCATTGATCAAAACACCCAGGTTGTTGCTGCTCGACGAGCCTGGTGTCGGCGTCGATCCTATCTCGAGGCGAGAGCTCTGGACGATGGTACGCGAGTTGACCGGCGAGGGGATCGGGGTGCTCTGGTCCACCGCTTATCTCGATGAAGCCGAAAAATGTGACATCGTGTTTCTCCTGAACGAAGGCAAGCTCCTTCATGGGGGCCCGCCCGGGGATCTGACACGGAAGATGGATGGCCGTGTCTTTCGTGTGCTCACTGGAGCACAAGGGCGGCGCAAGTTGCTCGAGCGGGCGCTCGATCGCGACGACGTGACTGACGGGGCTATCCAAGGCGCGTCGCTGCGCCTCGTTATGAAGTCGCACGCGCAGCCGCCCACCCCCGCAGCACTCAAAGTGCCGCCTGGCACAGGGGTCGAGCCGGTGGCGCCGCGCTTCGAGGACGCGTTTGTGGACATCCTTGGCGGCGGGCCATCGGGGACCAGCGCCCTCGCGCAAGGGTATCGCACGATTCCCGACAGCGGTGAGCCGGCGATTCTCGCTGCGGGCTTGACCAGGCGCTTCGGCGATTTCACCGCCGCCAGTGACATCTCTTTCTCGATTCCGCGCGGTGAGATCTTCGGACTGCTCGGTCCGAACGGCGCGGGAAAGTCGACCACGTTCAAGATGTTGTGTGGGTTGTTGACTCCCAGCTCCGGCAATGGTCGGGTCGCGGGTCACGATCTGCGGACTGCGCGCGCCGATGCCCGGCAATCGCTCGGTTACATGGCGCAGAAGTTCTCGCTCTACGGCGATCTGAGCGTTCGGCAGAATCTCAACTTCTTTGCCGGGGTCTATGGTCTGAACGGGACGTCGCGGCGCGAAGCCATCGAGCGCATGGTGGATATCTTCCACCTCGGGGACTATCTCGCGGCGAATAGCGGAACCATACCGCTCGGCTTCAAGCAGCGGCTCGCGCTCGCCTGCGCGGTGATGCACCAACCGCCGGTGCTCTTCCTTGACGAGCCGACCTCGGGTGTCGATCCGATCGTCCGACGCGAATTCTGGGCGCACATCAATGGCCTGGTCGAGCATGGCGTGACCGTGTTGGTCACGACCCACTTCATGGACGAGGCTGAATATTGCGACCGCATTGCCTTGATCTACCGGGCGCAGGAGATTGCCATCGGTACTCCCGATGAGTTGAAGGCCGTCGCCGGCAAGGGTGACCGTGCCGATCTGACACTCGAGGACGCGTTCATCGCGCTGATCGAGGAATCGGACCGGCGCCGGGAGGCCGCATGAGCAGGGCCTTCGACGGGCAACGCTTCCGCGCCATGCTCCTGAAGGAGTCGCTGCAGATCCTGCGCGACCCTTCGACCTTCCTGATTGCCTTCGTGTTGCCGCTGATCATGCTGTTTCTGTTTGGCTATGCCGTCTCACTCGATCCGACACGCACCAGGATCGGGCTGGCCCTGCAGGATTCGGGCGCGCAGGCGCTGAGTCTCGCGTCCGCGTTCGAGCGGTCACGTTGGTTCGAGGTGACCGGACGCCGTGACGTCGAAACACTGAAGCGCGAGCTCACCGCTGGCCGCATCCGCGGCTTCGTCGTCATCCCGCAGGATTTCGGCCGCCGATTCGCGACCCCAGGGGACGTCGCTGCCATCCAGATCGTTGCCGATGGCTCGCTACCCAACACCGCCAGCTTCATCGGCGCTTACGCCGAAGGGGTCCGTGCCACTTGGGCGGCCGGAGAGGGCGCCGAACGCGGCATCGTCGCACGGCAGCCCGTTGAGATCGCGCAACGGTTCTGGTTCAACCCCGAGCTCGCCAGCCACTTCTTTCTGATCCCCGGGTCGATCGCGATCGTGATGACGATGATCGGCACGTTGCTGACAGCGCTGGTCGTGGCCCGTGAATGGGAGCGGGGCACGATGGAGGCGATCATGGCAACACCGGTCGGCATGCCGGAGTTCCTCGCCACCAAGGTCATTCCCTATTTTCTGCTCGGCCTCGGATCGATGACCCTATGCGCGCTGCTCGCGATTTTCCTATTCGGTGTGCCCTTCCGCGGCTCACCGCTGGCGCTGCTCGCTCTCGCCTCTGCGTTCCTCGTGCCTGCGTTGGGCCAGGGGCTGTTGATCTCCGCGGTGACCCGGAACCAATTCGTGGCGAGCCAGATCGCGCTGATCTCGGCCTTTCTGCCGGCAATGATGCTCTCGGGCTTCCTGTTCGAAATCGCCTCGATGCCGACGGTCATCCGGGGGCTCACTTACATCGTACCGGCGCGTTATCTGATTCCTTCACTCCAGTCGGTCTTCCTGGTCGGTGATCTGTGGGGCCTGTTCCTGCGCAACATCGCCGTCCTGCTGGGCTTCGGCGCCCTGTTCTTCACACTGGCTATTCGCGCCACCCACCGGAGGATCGCGTGATGGGAGGCAGGCTTTACGCCGTTGTCGTCAAGGAGCTTTGGGCGATCCTGCGCGATCCACGGGCGCGGATCATCCTGGTCGTGCCGCCTCTTTTCCAACTCTTCGTCTTTGGTTTCGCGAGCACGCTCGAGGTCAGGAACTTCGATATCGGTGTCTACAACCGCGATGGGGGCGCGTCGAGCCGGGAATTCATCGAACGGCTCGGCGGCAGTCCGAATGTCGGCCGAATCGTCCCGATCGGCTCCCCGGGTGAAGCTCGCGATGCGATCGACGGCCGCTCCGTGATTGCGGTGGTGACGTTCGATCAGGAATTCAGCGCCAATGTCGCCGCGCGTCGTGCCGCGGTGATCCAGGCGGTATTCGACGGGCGCCGCTCCAACGCTGCCCAGATCGTCTCGGGCTATCTCGAGCGGATCGCGGCCGACATGGGCGCCGACATCGCCGCGAAGCCGACGGGCGTGAGCGCGCCGCCGCGCTCGCAATCGATTGTCGCCAACTGGTTCAACTCCAACCTCGACTATCTCTGGTTTACCATGCCCGGACTGGTCGTGGTGATCAGTATGGTTTCCGGACTCGCGGTTACCGCGCAATCGGTTGCTCGTGAGCGTGAGCTCGGGACGTTCGACCAACTCATGGTATCGCCTTTGCGTGTGTACGAGATTCTGGCCGGGAAGATGGTGCCTCCGCTGTTGGTAGGAGTCGTCAACGCTACAGTCTACGTGCTACTGATCCCGACGGTGTTCGGCGTGCCGCTCACCGGATCGCTGCCGCTGTTTTATTGCGCACTGGTGTTTTATTTGTTGGCGCTGATCGGGGTGGGAATACTCGTTTCCGTGCTGTCACAGACTCAACAACAGGCCTTCCTCGGCGCGTTTCTGGTCATGGTGCCCGCGATTTTGCTGTCGGGCTACGCCAGCCCGGTCGACAACATGCCCGGCTGGTTGCAGGTGGTGGCACAGGGCAATCCCGCCAGGCATTTTCTGGTCGTCAGCGAGGGCGTCTTCCTGAAGGCGATGCCGGCCGCCGGGATTCTCGCCAACACCTGGCCGCTCATGGTGATCGCGGCGGTGACGCTGGGCGCCTCGACCGTTCTGTTTCGCTCCCGAATGGAGTGAGTACCATGCGCTATGGCATATTTCTCGCGATTCCCCTGTTGCTCGCGCTCGCCGCCTGCGCGGTAGGCCCTCACTATAGCCGCCCGCGGATCTCTGCAGGTGAGCAGTGGGTGGCGCCAGCGGACACGGCGCCGATCGATGTTGACTGGTGGGAGTCGCTCGATGATCCGTTGCTCACCGAGTTGGTCAAGACGGCGGTGGCGCGCAATCTCGATCTGCAGGAAGCCGAGGCACGGTTGCGCGAGGCGCGGGCCAATCGTGACGCAGTCGCCGGCCAGAGACTCCCCCAACTCGATGCCACCGGGTCGGCGGCGCGCGACCGGATAAGCGAGAACGGCGAGATCCCGCTGCAGCGGATCCCGGGGTTTCAGCGGGACTTCTGGCTGTTTGATGCCGGTTTCGACGCCTCCTGGGAGGTCGATCTGTGGGGGCACCAGCGCCGCGCTGTCGAAGCGGCTGTTGCGCGAGCCGCTGCGGCGGGCGATGCCCGACACGACACCATGATGCGCGTGATCGCCGAGGTGGTACGTAGTTATGTTGATTTGCGAAGCGCGCAGGAGCAGAGGAGGAGCGTGCTGTCCGATGCGGTAGCGCAAGAGGGCGTCGCGAAGCTCGTAAACGATCGTTACCGGGCAGGCGAGGCCTCACGTTTCGATTTCGTTCGGGCAGACGCGCAGGCCTCTACGACCCGCGCTGCCGTTCCGGGCCTCGATGCCGATGCACACGCCGCGGCGTATCGGCTGGCGCTTCTGACCGGGCAACCCCCGGAGGCGCTGGAGGTTCGCCTGCTCGTGGCAGCTACGTTGCCGCAAAGTCCGGTCACGGTGTCCGCAGGTCTGCGCTCGGATCTGTTGCGTCGCCGGCCGGATGTCCGGCGGGCCGAGCGCGAACTCGCAGCAGCCACGGCTGACGTCGGCGTTGCCACGGCAGAACTCTTTCCCCGCCTCTCGTTGGTGGGCTCGGTTGGCCAGGAAGCGCAGCACGGGGCAGACTTACCATCCACGAGCAGCATGCAGTTCTCGGTGGGCCCGAGTCTGCACTGGCCGATTTTCGCCGGGGGCGCGATCCGCGCAAACATCCGGGCTGCCAACGCCCGTGCAGATGCCGCGAGTGCACGTTATGAAAACGCGGTACTCACTGCGCTGAGCGATAGCGAGACCGCGCTCAATCGCTTCGCTGCCGCACAGCGCACAGAACGTGATCGAGATGTGGCCCGACAGGAGACCGCGGACGCGTTGACTCTCGCCAACCAGCGGTATAGTGCTGGCGAAGACGACCTGATCGTGTTGCTGGACGCGCAGTTGGCATACAGCGCCGCTGAACAACAAAGCATCGCCGCCAGGGCGGCCAGGCTCGATGCGATGGTCGCGCTCTACAAGGCGTTGGGCGGAGGTTGGGAGGGCTTTGAAATAAAACGCGCGGCGAATGAGGGGCGCTAGACAGCCGACTCGCGGATTGAGCACCGCCAGAGACGTCTGGGGCCTGTGGCGTATACGACACGCGAGCCGCCAAAACCCCCCATACGAATTTCGAGAGTTGCCGCGGACCCCATCGTAGGGTTAGGGTAGGTCAGGGGGGAAATTTGGACAATGCCGACGACATCAGAGTCCCGGACTGAGACTTTTGTCAGGCTCTTCGCGGACAGCCGCCAGGCCTTACATCGATACATTCGGCGCTTCGTGCGTTCCAGTGAAACGGCGCAGGAAATTGTCCAGGAGGCATTTCTTCGCACCTACCGGGAGCGTGAGTCGGTGACGACGCTCAGAGCTTTTTTGTTTTCCACCGCACGCAATCTGGCGGCCAACGAATTCCGCCATCGACGGACGGTCGAGCGTGACACGCTGGCGAGCCTCGACGAGTCGCGGGCCGACGCTGAATGCGAGTCGCTGGAGTCGGGATTACTGCGGGACGAACGCAACCGGCTCGTACAGGAGGCCATCAATCGGTTGCCCCCGCAATGCCGGGCGGCATTTACGTTGCGCGTCTTTCACGAGTATTCGTACAAGGAGGTCGCGGACCACCTGGGCATCTCGGTGAAGACCGTCGAAAAGCATATCTCACGGGGTATGCGCGAAACGAACTGCTTTCTGAAAGTCCGGTATAGCGCCACGAGGCGGTCCCATGGGTGAGGTTCATAGTCTGCCGAATCCCGAGGACACCGAGCGCGAGGCAAGCGACTGGTTTGCCAGGATGAACGCCGACGACGTTACAGCTGACGACCGCGCACGTTTTGAAACGTGGCTACGCGCTTATTCATGCAATGAGAGGGCCTATGCCGAGCTGACGGCCACCTGGAAGGAGCTCGTTAGATCCGGTCCTCTCGTTCGGGCGGTCCACTTCGGCCAGGTGATGAACGCCGCCTCGGCCAGGTCGGTGCGCTCGCGGCACTGGCTGGCGGGCGCCGTGGCCGCGACCATCGGGGCGATCGTTCTCGGGATAGGCTGGAATCTGTACCGGCAGAAAGAGGAGACCCGCTTTCAAACGGCGATCGGTGAGCAGGCCGCCGTGGCGCTGCCTGATGGCTCTTCGTTCGATCTGAATACCAACAGCCGGGTCGAGGTCGACTACAGCCAACGCACCCGGGTCATTCGTCTCGAACGCGGCGAAGCGTATTTCAAGGTGGCTCACGATACGCACCGGCCGTTTTGGGTGCACGCCGGCGATCGCTGGGTGCGCGCGGTCGGTACCGCCTTCAACGTTTACTTGCGACCCGCCGGCGTCGAAGTAACTGTCAGCGAAGGCACTGTCAACGTTGTCAATGCGGCCGCGGACGAGTCTCCTCCGTCGGACGCGTCGTATACCAAATCTGCGGCATCCGTGACCGCAGGCGAGCAGGCCGACGCTCATGGTCACGCTGATGTGATCCACGCGCTGGATACAACCCAACTCAGTCGCCTCCTGGCTTGGCGCAGGAGCAGCCTGTATTTCCAGGACGAGCCCTTGGGGGACGTCGTCAATGAACTGATGCGATACACCACGCTCAAGATTGAAATTGCCGACGATTCGCTGCGCCAGTTGCCCGTCGGAGGGACCTTTCAGACGAGCCCCGAAGGGGCTGAAGCCCTCCTGAGGATGTTACAGGATGGATTTGGCACCAGGATCCGGCGGGTTGACGCCGATCACGTCAATATCGAGGGACCTGCTGATTAGAGCGCGGAACTCTGCGCCGCCCTCTCTCCCGCCGTTGCGGACGACGGTGTAAATGGACCGGGGGTTTTTCGTTCCCCGCGGGTCGTAATATCAGACGGCTCGTGTGATTCACGGACTTGAAGAAAAGGGGGGGGCATGAGAAAGACCAACAGCTTGGTCAGGTTGGCTGTATTGCAGGCTTTGGCCTGTGCGTCGGGGCTGGCTCTGGCCACACCCGGAAGGGCGAGCGCGGATCCGGCGCAATTCGATATCGCCCCGCAGCCACTGCCGACGGCGCTGAAAAACTTCGCGGCGCAAGCGAAGATGCAGCTGCTGTACCGCTACGATATTGTCAGCCACGCGACCGCTAACCCGGTAGCCGGGCAACTCGAGAAGCACGTCGCCCTGGAGCAGATGTTGCGAGGGACCGGGTTGGAGGCGATCTATAGCGGCGAAAATACCGCGACCATTCGTCTCATTTCCACCGCGGAAAAAGCCACCTCCGGCGCTAAAGCGACGAGCAACGAGAAACCCGGCCCAATCAGTTCACCACCCATCACGTCCACGGTACCCGATAAAAATCTCGGCTACATCCGGCTTGCCCAGGCAGAAACCGGCGCGCAGCCGGCTCAAGGCGCGCAGAACGATGGTATCGCCGAAGTCGTGGTGACCGGCCTGCGCCAGTCACTGGTCAACTCCATGACCATCAAGCGCGACTCCCTGGGGATTGTCGACGCCATATCGCCCGAAGATATCGGTAAGCTCCCGGACGCCAACCTGGCAGAGTCATTGCAGCGCATCACCGGCGTGTCGATCGATCGCTCCGGCGGTGAAGGCGAGTTCGTCACCGTCCGCGGTTTTGGACCGGAATTCAACACCGTCCTGCTCAATGGGCGGCAGCTCGCCACGCCGACCGATCCCAGCCAGGCCAGCGGGCGCGCCTTTTCGTTCGACACGCTCGCCTCGGAACTGGTTTCCGGTGTCGAGGTGTACAAATCTTCGACGGCGCGCCTTCAGTCCGGTGGCGTGGGCTCGACCATCAATGTCAAGACCGCGCGGCCGTTCGACTATGCCGGATTTAAATTCGCCAGCTCAGCCGATGCCAATTACGAGGAGAATTCCAAAAAGGCCGGACCGGACTTCTCCTTTCTGGCCAGCGACAGGTTTCTCGATGGCAGCTTGGGCATTCTGGCCTCGGGTAGCTATCAGTACCGCAGGGACCGGATAAATCAGCTTGCGACGGACGGCTGGATCGTCAACGGTGGAACGCCGCCTTCGCAGATCAACGGAGGCGCGGGGGTTGCCATCACACCGTCCAATCCGCAGGGCAATTTGTTCGTCCCGCAAGACTACGGACCCAATGTGAATTTCGAGGATCGCAAGCGCATAGGCGGCACCCTGGTGTTCCAATACCAGGCGAGCGACGCCCTGGCGCTTACGCTGGATACTCTCTATTCGAAGTTCACCGACAAGTCCGACGATCGTTCGTACGGTACCTGGTTCACGCCGTCCAACCTGACCAACGTGGTTACCGACGCCAATGGAACGGTGACCGACATGACACAGACTGTCGGCCAGGCGATCGACTTCCACGACAAGCAGTACGGCAAAAGCACCGATCTCATCGCAAGCGGCCTCAATGCCGACTGGAAAGTCGCCGATCGCATTAGCCTCAGCCTGGACGGCAGCTTCTCGCGTGCCAGGGAATTTCCGGACGGTGGCGACGAGAGCCAACTCGCGTTGCTCGGCATTCCCCCGAACCAGACGGCCAGCTTTCACTCGGATGGGCAGATCGTCCCCTATGTCACCACTCTCGTCGACCCGACGAGTGGCCCGAACGCCGGCGTCGTGGGCGGCACGAATCAACTGTACCAGCACGTCATGCTGTTACGCGGTTATGCGGTTGACGACAAGATTTACCAGTTCCGTACCGACCTGGACATCAAGGGCGACGATCCGAAGCAAGGATTGGTCGATTTGAAAGTGGGCGGTTATTTTTCGCGCGACCAGAAAGAAACGCAGCTCTGGTCGAATGACGGCCTGGCGGGCTGCCAGGTCTGCGGCTACAACTTGCCCGCGCCAGCGAGCATTCCGATCAGCGTATTCAACGCCGGCAGCAACTACCTGTCGGGCGTGAGTGGCGCGAGTCGTACGCCAACCCAGTGGCTTACCTTCGACGGACCGTCATTGTTCAACGCGATCACCCAGCAGCAACAGGCCCT
>DATBCZ010000402.1:0-2031 GCA_036270175.1 Steroidobacteraceae bacterium
GGAAGCCGGATCGAACTGTCGGTCCCCAGTCACGATGAATTCTGCTGGGCGCCTTGCCGCAAGAGGGGCGGAGGGCGGTTCAGCCCGATTTCTTCTGCTCGGCGAACCCGATTGCGCTTCTCAGGAGGGCGCGACTCCGAACCGGGAGCGGTGCGCGGTCCCATGTGGCGCTCCTCCGAACGCTCGCGTTCAGGGTGGGACGGAGAGTTCGAATCTCCTTTGCTCCAGCGGCGAGTCTGCAAACTCTCGGTCCCTCTAGCCAAACGCGGCGGAAGAGGACCACCGGGGTAGTTGCGGGGGCGCGTACCGATGACGGGAATCTGGCCGCGGGTTCCGCGTCGCATCTGGCACGTCGGCCCGATGGCGCGCAGCGTTCGCGACAGCGCGCTGGCCACTCGCTTCTGGCCGCGCCCACTCGTAGCACCTTTCGTTGGATACCTGCTCGACCAGCAGGTCGGCGAACGCCCACACGAGCGCATCCGCGCGATCCCGTGAAAACACTGCGCCGGCGCGGTCGAAGTCCGGGGCGAACGCGCACATCTGAGTGACTGCGTTTAACCCCCTTCGCCTGCAATCCTCGATCGAAGGATGGGGAGATAATGCTCCTCTCGCCGGTTCTCCTTAAAGGAGAATGGGGGGCAGTGGAGCGCAGCGGGTGATCCGAGGCCCAGGGTTGCCTTCTCTGCCGCGCTCACCCGGAAGTGGCGGCGTCCCAGGAGTTTTGTCGCGCCTATTGCGCCGGGAGCTTCGGCCCTCGTAGCCTCATCGCGGGGAAGAGCGAGGCAAGATGCGCGGATCAGGAGTACCGGGAGGACGGACTGGGCGCCGGTCGGAGTTGAGCCAAGTCGACGTTCTCCTCTATCTCGTCGAGAACCGCCCTGGACGCTCAGCTTTGGAATTGTCGCAGGCGATCTACGGAGATGAGGCGAGTGAGCTGGGCGTACAGCAAGACCTCGGAAGGCTCGTCAGCTCCGGCGAAATCGAGTGCCGCGGCATTGGGAGCCTTACAGATCCGTACTCCTACTACCCGATCCCCTTGCGGCGGCAGATGTAGGCCCGACCTCGCTCGGAACAGACGCGTCGGCCAGCGTGCGAGGGCGGGTGCCAGTTCAGACGTGGTGTGGCGCGGGCCGGCTCGATTATCGGCGGGACCAAACCCGGGTTACTGACTCTTCTAAGGCGTACCGAGGGAGAAATCGACATGACGACACTGATCATCGGCGGCACCGGCTTTATCGGCAGGCGCTTGATCCCTCTTCTCGCGCGGCGCGGTGAAGAGGCTGTTTGCATGGACATCAACCCACAGACTGCCAATTACAGCGAACTCGCCAAAGTGCGGGTGCTGCGCGGCGACATCAGCCAGTTCGACGATTTGATGGGCGTGATGACGGCCGTGAAGCCCGATCGGGTGATCAACCTTGCCTATTACATCAGCAGCGACCTGCCACCGCGCGTCGCGTTCAAGCTCAACATCCTGGGCATGGACAATTGCTTCGAGGCGGCACGGCTCGTGGGCTGCAACCGGGTCGTCTATGCCAGTTCGGTGGCGGTCAGCGGCGAGCAGAAATTCTATGGTGACCGCATCGTCGACGAAGACGATTTTAAGCACGGCCATGTGCAATATGCGATGCACAAGATCTTCAACGAATGGCAGGCACAGGATTACCGCGAGAAACACGGAATGGAGATCACGACGATCCGCCCGGCCAATGTGACCGGCCCCGACAAGGTCGTGGGCTCGGTCGACCACGTTTTTTGTATCACCAACCCGGCACGCGGCAAGCCGGTCAAGTTCCCCTACAAGGACACGATGCGGGCGCCGATTCATGTTGACGAGATTGCCGAAATCTTCGCGCGCGTGGTCATGAAGGACAAGCCGGACCACGCCATCTACAATACCGGCGGGCATACGATCAGCCTGGGCGATCTGGCCGACCTCGTGCGCGAATTCCTGCCCGAGGCGCAGATCACCTTCGATAACGAAATCGGCGGCAGGGAACGGTCGGGCAATTATCTGATCGACAACAGCCG
>DATBCZ010000403.1:0-10410 GCA_036270175.1 Steroidobacteraceae bacterium
CTTTTCCCACGCACGGCGTATTCCGGCCGCCGACCGTGTGATGCCGGCATTCTCGGACAACATATGCGTCTCGCGGTCATGCACACCACACCAGACGTCAATGTCGAGTTGCTGTAGGAGGGCGCGTTTGAGGCCACTCGCGACCATCGTCACATCAGTCACGACACGCCGACAGCGCAAGAGAGCGCGAACCCCGATTTCGACCGCGCCCGCGGAAAAAAACAGTTCATCGACTATGTTGAAGTCGCCGCTCGTATGAACGAGGCGTTGTGCCACGCGTTTAAGCCCCTCGGGCATGCCTGACCAATCGCGGCCCGCTGCAATGATCCTGAAGCTCTCTGCCTCGATGGGATGCGGCTCGTACCGGCGCCATTGTGCTGGCACTGACTCCCGCACTGCCGCCTCCCCCTCCGCCCCTGACTCCTTCGCTTCAGGCGACTGCCGCCCCGCCAGCCCGCGCACCTGCATATGATGCGGTTGCTGAGGCGCTCCGACCTGCTCCTCAAATCCCACGATCTGCACACGGTACTTGCAGAGCGAGCAGTTCATGTTAGCCCGCCCCTCCATTCCCTCTTGCGCTCGCTCCAGAAAGACCGCCGCCACGTCCTCGTGCGCGCCGAGATATCCGGCCTTGAGCACTTCCAACTCCGAGTACCGCGCCTGCAACTCGTCCGCGGCGGCGTAGATCCTTTTGACCAACACGCCGTCAAAAAGAAAATACGGAAACACCACCATGCGCTCGAAGCCCAAGCGTGCCGCCCTGTGCAGGCCCTCCGCCAGCCCAGGCTCGGCGGTGCCCGAGTAGCACACGAAAGAGGCTCCAAATCCCAGCCCCTCCTCCAACATACGTGCGAGCTTCGATACCTCGGAATTGGCATCCGGGTCGGTAGTACCCCGGCCAACTACGACAAGACAGCTATCGGACCGCTTGACCGCACGCTGGGACGACGCCTCGGCTTCGACAATTCTCTGCTGCGCCAATCTCAGCATCAGAGGATGAAGGTCCATCGGCGCGCCGAAATGAAACTCCACACCCGGAAAATCACGCTTCAGAACCGCCAACTCACCCGGCATGTCATTCTTCGCGTGCGTCGCGGCCAACAGCAGCGC
Source organism: Steroidobacteraceae bacterium (assembly GCA_036270175.1). Taxonomy (GTDB): domain Bacteria; phylum Pseudomonadota; class Gammaproteobacteria; order Steroidobacterales; family Steroidobacteraceae; genus 13-2-20CM-66-19. Next base: position 1,111 of record DATBCZ010000403.1, read on the forward strand.
GGGTAGCATGACGACCCGCTCGGCGCCCGCAGCTATTGCAGCCCGCACGCCCTCGTCAATCGTCGGAAGCGCGAACTCCAAAAACCCGAGGGTGATGCTACGCGCCGGTGCGCGCTTCTTCATCAAAGCAACGAGCGCCTCCACCTCCCGCACCCCGGCCGGATCGCGGCTGCCATGGGCGGCGACGACGATGCTGTAATTCATACTGCCGGCTCGATCTGACTCGGCATCGGCCGCAAGCTGCGGATCAGCATGATGCTCATGTCAGTGAAATCCCGTACGCATTCACTCAGGATCCCGGACCACTGCGCCTCACGACTGGTCAGGTTCTCCCACACCTCGACCGGATGCTCGGCCGACACCCCTTGCGCAAGCAAGAACGCAGCGACATCTTTCGGCATGAAATCCCAGGGCCGTGGGATAACTATCGCATTCCGGTCGTCCGCCAGCACATGCACCAGGTGACGTTTGAACGGCTCGAGATCGCCCCGGCGATGAAACGTAACAAACGTCGTCTCGTCGAAACACACCTTACCGCGCGAAGCCATGATCTGGGCAGATGAGATACCCGGCAGGGTTTCGACCGGATGGCCGCAGGCCCGCTCAACCCGCTCCAGATATTGGAAACCGCTGAAATGAATGTCACCCATGAAAACCACGACACAGCGCTTGTCGTCATGGTGCGCGCGGGCGACCTCCTGCAGCTTCGCGGTCTGGTCTCGATACCCCATGGTTACGACGCGAGCGCCAGGCGCAATCAGCGGCCTCACGAGATCCACGACCGCCTCGAACCCCGCAACGACTTCCGCCGCGCGGATGAGCTCCGCCCCTCGTTGAGTCATGTAATCGAGACTACCCGGACCGGCGCCAATGCATACGATCATGGCGTGCTCCTTCCACTCATACCCCACCCGTCCGTCGGCGACTGTTCGCTTGCAACTGTCCGCGAATCGTGAGCGCCAGAGTCTCTGCGCTGAACTCCTCCAGCGACATACACTGCGCGCCAAGCGCAGCAGCCAATTCTCCAGCACGACCCATACGTACAAAACCCACTTCTGTATCCAGCACGAGTGCCGCGACCCCTTTCCTCCCGAACGCCTGCGCATATTCGAGCGATTGCTGCCAGGCATCGCCCGTTCCGTTCAGGGCGACGTTCGCCTTCCCGTCGCTGACGACAATCAACAGCGGCTCCGGGTGTGACGCACCGGAATTTCGATTCAACACGTCGGTCGCGACCTGCAGCGCATGAGCGAGCGGCGTACGGCCACCGGTGGGCAAGTCCCGCAATTGCTTCTCCGCCGTGTCGACGCTGCGTGTTGGAGAGAGGAGCAATTCCGCCTTGGTGCCACGAAAAGCAATCACACCGACCTCGTCGCGGCGCTCGTAGGCATCGCGCAGTAGAGAGAGGACGGTGGCTTTGACCATCTCCATCCGCTGTAGCGCCGCCATCGATCCCGAGGCATCGACGACAAAGAGCATCAGATTTCCCTGCCGCCCGGCCTTGACCTTCTGGTGGAGATCCTCGGCCGTAACCTCCAATCGCCCGGCGGCTGAGAGGCCGCCCGTCCGCATGAGGCTGTGATGCAACGTCGCCGTCACAGCGAGGTCAGTCGGCCGCGCGTTCGGAACGGCACGCACCTCCCGCCCCCGCAGCGACTCCGCCGCAACACTGCGCCGCCCCACGACACCCCCGGCGACAAACCCGGTCCGCAATTCGATCCTCGGCGGCGGGGCAACGGTCCCCGCCGCAAACACGTGCTCAACCGGCTCGCCGCGGCCAGCATCACCGTTGTCGGACTGGCCGTCAGAGCCGCGATTGTCGCCGCCATCACCGCCCTGGCCGGCAGCGCCGCGATTGCCTCCGCCCTCACCGCACCGACCAGCGGCGTCGCGATTGCCTCCGCCCTCACCGGCCTGGTTAGCAGCATCGCCGTCGCCCCCCTCGCTGGCATCACGACCATCATCACCTTCCGGCTCATTCGCCCGCCGCATCAACCGCTGAAGCGCGCCCTCATCCAGCCCCGGCTGCTCAAACGGCTTCGCCCGTCGACGGTGCGGCAGCACGAGCATCGCCGCCTGCGAGAGGTCATCTGGCTCCACGCTGGTCCGACCCTCAAGCGCGGCGAGCGCCCGCGCGGCCTTATTCATAACCAGATCGGCGCGCAAGCTCGTAACACCCTGCGAGCAACAAAGCTCGCTGATCAACAGCAACAGGCCCTCGGCAATAGTCACCTGCGGCAGCAACACCTGCGCACGCAACACCTGCTCGAGAAGGTCGGCTTGCTGCGACTCCCAGCTACGGCCGAAGCCCTCAGGATCCGACTCCCACGCGAGACGCCGTCTGACAATCTCCGCACGCAGGCGCGGTTCCTGCGGCGCGCGCACCTCCACCATCATGCCGAAGCGGTCGAGCAGCTGCGGGCGTAACTCGCCCTCTTCCTGATTCATGGTTCCCACCAGGGCAATCCGCGCCGGGTGTTGCACCGAAAGCCCCTCACGCTGGACGCGATTGATTCCCATCGCCGCAGCGTCCAACAACACATCAACCAGGTGATCCGGCAACAGGTTGACTTCGTCGATGTAGAGAATGCCCCGGTGAGCGGAAGCCAACAGCCCCGGCTGAAATGCCTTGCGTCCGTCCTTCAGCGCCCGCTCGAAGTCGAGACTCCCGAGTACCCGGTCCTCGCTCGCGCCCAACGGCAAATTCACGAATGGAACCGAAGTGGTCTCCACCGACGACGCAACCCCGCTGCACACCTCGCAACTCGCGGCCGGGTCGCCCGGCGCACAGTTGTAGGCGCAACCCACAACACGCTCGATCGGCGGCATCACACCGGCGAGGCCGCGGGCAGCGGTGCTTTTCGCGCTCCCTTTGTCGCCGCGGATCAGCACACCGCCAATACCGGGATTGACGGCACAAAGCAGGAGCGCGCTCTTCAACTGCTCCTGCCCGACAAGCGCCGCCAGCGGAAAGTCATATGCCGTTCGTGTCATCAGTATTCCCCGGTATCGTCGCTTTCAGGCACGACGCGCGGTTTCACCCCGCGCCTCGAGAGCCGTCTCGCTTTCGAGGTACGCCTCCTTCAACGAATCCAACGTTTCGGGCCTGGGCGCCTGCCACATCTTGCGCTGTGCGGCTTCCAACAGCCGCTCGGCAACGGCATTCAGGGCCCACGGATTGCTCTCCTGCAAGAATTCCCGCATGACAGGATCGAGCGCGTACTGTTGCGCGACTTCCTCGTACATCCAGTCTTCCATGATCTGGGCGGTCGCATCGAAGCCGAACAGGTAGTCGACCGTCGCCGTACATTCGAGGCCACCCTTGTAACCATGCCGGCGAATGCTCTCGAGCCATTTCGGATTCACGACCCGCGAGCGAAATACCCGCAACGCCTCTTCCTTCAAGTCGCGGACCACCGCGCGATCGGGATTCTGGGTATCCCCGAAGTAGTGACGCGGTTTGCGCCCCGTCAGACTGCGAATGGTCGCAATCATGCCGCCGTGAAATTGCAGGTAGTCGTCGCTGTCAAAGATGTCGTGCTCGCGGTTGTCCTGGTTGTGAAGTGCCACTTCGACGGCGGTCAGCCGCTGACGAAACTCAGGACGCGCGTCGACGCCAGACTCCCGACCCGTATACGCGTAACCGCCCCAGTTCACGTACGCCTCGGCAAAATCCGTCTCATCCTTCCAATTTTTCTCATTGATGAGAGGCAGAATCCCAGCGCCGTACGTACCCGGCTTGGAGCCGAACACGCGATAGCGCGCGCGGCTCTCAGCCTGCGCCCGGTCTTCCTTGGCCGCCGCCCTGGCCGCCAGCTCGGCGAGATAATGTTTGCGCACGAAGTTCTGCTCCGGCGGCTCATCCAGGGCAATCACGGCGTTGACGGCCTGATCGATGAGTTGGATGAGTTGCGGGAAAGCGTCGCGGAAAAATCCACTGATGCGGGTGGTAACGTCGATGCGCGGCCGACCCAACTCGGCCAACGGAACGACCTCGACTCCGGTGAGTCGCCGATTCTCGGCCTGCCAAACGGGCCGCACCCCCAGCAGAGCAAGGATTTCAGCAGCATCGTCGCCGTGGGTCCGCATGGCGCTGGTCCCCCAGACACTGATGCTCACACTCTCGGGATAACGGCCCGTCTCTTTCACATACCGCTGCAAGACTTCCTGCGCCAATTGTCGGCCGACCCGCCAGGCGGCCTGTGATGGCAGGCTGCGAGGATCGACAGAGTAGAAATTGCGGCCGGTGGGAAGGATGTGAGCCATACCGCGCGTCGGGGCACCGCTGGGCCCAGCGGGAACGTAACGCCCATCGAGCCCGCGCAGGAGATTCTCGATCTCGTCGCTAGTCCGCCGCAAATTGGGCACCAAATCACTGCAGGCAAATCGCAAGACGGTAGCCACACCGCTTGCAGCGCCAGCATCCCCGCCGCGGCCCTCAATTGCAGCGCCACTGCCACCAGCCGCATCGACGTCAGAGTCACCAGCCCCAGCCGCGTCGATATCAGTGCCACTGCCCGCGGCCGCATCGACGTCGCCTTCGGCCCCATCGCCGCCGGCCAAACACTCCTTCACAACTTCCTCAACCGCCCCCGGCGAAAACTCCCTCCGCTGCAGCTCGACATACAACTCCCGACACAACTGCTCAATCGCCTCAACAGCGTCAGCACGCGTAACCAGCGCCCGCTCAGCACGACGCGCCAACGCGTCCGCCGGCACGTCCAGCCGCCTGCCCTTGTCCTCGAGCAACAGCGCGAAATCCTGCCCGAAGTAGCGCGCGACCTCAGCCGGCAAGCCCGGCACACCGATATTCGGCAATCGAGTCAGCGCGCATAACATGTCAGCCAGTTGGCCGTCGCTGGGCGCCTGCCCGAGAGTGTGCAAGCCATCGCGGATCTGCGCCGCGCCGATCTCGCACAGATAACCGTCAATGTCCTCAATCAGATGCGCAAAGTCGACCCCGTCCATGCGGGCCAGGCCCAGCGGCACGCCATGCTCATTGAGCGTCTCATCCCAGTGATGCTCATGCGAGTGCACGCCCTCGCCGTGGTCGTGATCGTGATGGTCGTCGTGATCATGGTGGTCGTGATCGTGGCCATGGTCGGGCGCGCGCCCCGTTGTGAGCACAAGCCCATGTACATCCTGAGGAGCCAGCACGAACACAGGGCCATCATCCCCATCCCCATCCTCATGATGATGCTCCCCCAATATAGCCCCCAAATCCCGATCCAGCCGCGCCTCCTTCACCAACGCCCAGATCTGCGCCTGCAACAACGGCAGCTTGCTTGGATCCAACATCTCAACCTGGTAATACTCATCGACGAGCTCTCCCAACTGCGCCAACACCCCATAGGTGTCCGCCGTGGTCATCGGCGGTGTCAGGTGATCCACGATCACCGCATGCGCGCGTCTCTTGGCCTGCGCCCCCTCACCCGGATCATTGATAATGAACGGATAGAACAGCGGCAAATCCCCAAGGATCGCATCGGGAAAGCAGTCCTCCGATAACCCCACCCCCTTACCAGGCAACCACTCCAACGTGCCATGCTTCCCCACGTGCACGATGGCATGCGCACCCCACTCGTCCCGCAACCAACGGTACACCGCGTAGTAATGGTGAGTCGGTGGCAAGTCCGGCTGGTGATAGATCGCGTCAGGATCCATGCCATACCCGCGTGGCGGCTGCAGGGCGACGATGGCGTTGCCTAACTCCAAACCCGCCAGCATCAGATGGCCTTCGTGCACGTAAGCAGCACCCGGGGGCGCGCCCCACTGCGCCTCCATGCGATCACGCAAACTGCCCGGCAAATCCGCAAACCAATCCGCGTACCGTTCGGCAGAAACCCGGCCAACGGCATTGGCGCATTGCGCGGCCGTAAGGTGATCCGCGTCATACGACCCACGATCGATGAGCGCGTGAATCAGCGCATCACCACTTTCAGGGATCCCCGACACTCCATACCCTGAGTCCCGCATGGCACGCAACAGCGCCATCAAAGACGCCGGCGCGTCGAGACCCACAGCGTTACCAATCTGCGACGCCTTGGAATTCGAGTTCGTAAAAATAAACGCGATGCGCCGACGATCCCGCGGCAGCCTACGCAAGCGCACCTGCGCCTCGACGATCCCCGCAACGCGCTCGACGCGATCGGCCAGCGGCGCGTAGTCGACGACTTCCATCCCACCGGTCTGCCGCTTCTCCTTGAATGACACCGGCACTGTCACGATGCGCCCATCGAACTCCGGGATCACGACATTCATGGCGGTGTCCAGCGGATTCAACCCCCGGCTCATCTCCTGCCACTGCCCCAACTCCATGCCGCTCACCATCGCCTGGAAAACCGGCACATCGAGCTCAGCCATGGCCGCAATCGACCAGCCAGGCAAAGTCGGCCCCTGGGGGTTGATATCGCCGATGGCGAACGAAGTCGTGTTGATCAAAGCGTCGATGCGAGGCCCCGCATCACCCTGGAAAAACGACAGCGCAGCAGACTTACCAGCTTCATTGAGGGCACGCAGAGAAGACGTAAAGACAGGCAACGCGCGCATCCCGCGGCGCTCGAGCGCCGCCACGAGCGCATCAACGAATCGCAAGTTGCCACTCATCCGATGAGCGCGATAAAACGCAATCCCCACCACCGGCGGCGCGTCACGCCCGCTTAGCGCTCCCTGCACGCCAGGCGCATCTCCGGCCGCCGGCGCATCACGGCCAGCCAGCTCGCTACGGCCTCCCGGCGCTCCCCGCACGCCAGACGCATGATGCCCGCGCAGCGCGCCCCGCTCACCCAGCGCATCCCGCCGCCAAAGCCCCTCCCAACTCTCCAGCGTACCGACCCCTTCCCCCAGCGCAGGGTGATAAACCCCATGCTCCGGCAATTCCACCGCCGCCTCAAACCCATACCCCGACAACAACAGATGATCCGCGAGAAACCGCAGCCACTGCGCCAGGTTGTGAGGCCCGCCCGCCTGCAAATACCCAAGCGTCTCCCGCAGAATAGCCGGCGCGACGGTCGACACCACATCGAGCTCGGGATTCGGCTCACCCGTACCGCTGACGACCAGCAGCGACTGCCGCCGCTCACCAGCCGCATGCAACAACGCCTGCCAACCCGGTATCCCACTCAACCGACCCAACACGCGAACGACCACCACGCGCGCATGAAGCAATTCTCCCGCCAGCAGCGCCGCCATCCCGCTGGAGTCGCTCACGCTCTGCAAGCTAAACCCGCGAACCCGCGGAAACCCGTCGGGCAACAACGCGACACACCGGCTGAGCGCAGCCAGATCGCTGTCAGCATGAGTGAGTAAAACGATATCCGCGGAGCTCACTGTTCCACCGCCGGAGCCCGCAGCTCGATCTCGTCAAACCGTCTCAGGCGGTACACCACCACCGACACCACCCAACACAGCGCAAACAGTCCGATCACCGCATACCCCAACATCCCGAAATGACTATTGAGGCTCGCCACGAAGTCCCAGAACCACCCCGTAAACCCGAAGTGCTCGTTGAGGAGCCCCAATGCCTCGACGCCGCCCACCAGGAAGGCCACCGCCGCCGAAGTCAGGGTCACGATGATGTTGTAATACAACTTGCGGACCGGTTTGATGAACGCCCAGCCATACGCCCCCATCATCAGTGCGCCGTCTGTCGTATCCACGAGCGTCATACCGGCGGCAAACATCGCGGGAAACAACAGGATGGAGGCGAGCGAAACCCCTTGAGAAGCCTGATCGGCGGACATACCGAGCAACATCACTTCCGTGGCCGTCTCGAAGCCGAGACCGAAAAGAAACCCCAGCGGAAACATCTGCCAGCTATGGCGCATCAGCCCGAACAGCGGCCGGAAGAAGCGCGCCGCGACTCCCCCTTTCACCAGCATGGTATCCAGATCGTCGTGTTCGTAGGTCCCGGTGGCCCTCACGCGCCGGAAGGCGGCCCAGATACCCCGCAGGGTCAGCAGGTTGATCACCGCAATCAGCCACAGAAAGCCAAAAGATACGAGGGTGCCGAGGGTAGCCCCTATTTCCCGCAGTCCCTGTGAGCGGGCACCAAGCGCGGAAGCGGTCAATGCCACCCCCGCGGACGCGATCAGCACCACGCTGGAATGTCCGAGGGCGAAAAACAGGCCGACGGTGACCGGCTTCTTGCCCTCCTGCATGAGCTTGCGGGTGACATTGTCGATGGCCGCGATGTGATCGGCATCCACGGCGTGCCGAAGTCCCAGTCCATAGGCCACCATGGCGGTCCCGAGCAACACCGGCTGCCCATGAAGGGACACCAGGGCCCAGGCCCAGACGGCCACACTGAAGGCGATCAGGAAAGAATAGATGACGACGATGCGTCGCCTGACAGAGCCCTGAATGTTTTGCACGACTGCCTCTTTGCGTTGACGTCGTCAGCGCAAACGAGGCTTGGTCCTGAGGAAGATGACCAAACCCTACCGGCACACCCCGTCCGATATGTTCGCGAGACGTCTGTGATGGCAGGTCTCCTGGCTCACGACTTTGTACCTCTCGCCGCCTTCCCGGTTTCCCAGTGGCATGATGACGATCGGTTGGCCCGTTCGGGCTCGCCGTTTACAGTTGCGGGGGCAGCATCGGCATGAGCTCCCGGTCAGGCAGACCCGGAGCCGCACCGAATTCCCTCTTTAATCCATTCAAGGAACCATCGACCGCCATGCTAGGGGGCATGCCCGGTGGCGTCAATCAATCCTCAGCGCCACTTATAAAGAGGCCCCGCGGACGCACGCCCAGCGAACGGACCCGCGCCGTGACATCCTCGACCCGGGCGTCGTCCGACCCCTCAATGGACCGCGGATCGAAGAGAATTCCGGCCACCGTTCCTGAGTGAGAGATCTGCACTCCGAGCGCGTGAAAAGAGGCCGCGACGTCCCGGATTTCCCAGAATTTCCGCATCGGCACAAAGCGCTGGTTCAACGTGGCGCTCTCAGTAGCAATAGCCGCCAACGCCACGGAATCGCGTCGCTGAAAAGCTCCCCGCGCCAGGCCGATCATATTCTCGAACGCTGCCAGGTCGGCGTCGGTGTACTGGGGCATCGGCAGGCTCAAGGTGTCGATTCCCTCCCCGCCCAGATCGGTATCGATACTCACCACGGCGTACCGAGGCGTCCAGGAGCCAAAAGACTCGAGCACATGCCCCTGACGCTGTGCGAACAGCACCATCTCGCCGTCGAACATAATTGGGTCGACGGCACCCTCGGCCTCGATCGCAAGTCGAGCCACGTGCCCGGCATCGAGCTCGACGCCATGCGCGCCACACACGGCGCGGATCGCAGCAAC
>DATBCZ010000404.1:0-19917 GCA_036270175.1 Steroidobacteraceae bacterium
GACAGTTACCTGGCCGCGCAGAAGGCCGGTGATCGCGCGAAGATGACATTCGGCGACAAGGTGAAGTACCTCGAGAACATGAACGAGGTCGCGGCGGACAAAGGGATGTGGAACACCGCTCTGCCGATCGCGTTCTCGCGCAGCTTCCTCGACAAGGATCGCTGCAGGACGTTTTCGGAGGTGATTGTGACGGAGGGGGCACAGCAGTACGTGATCGGCACACGCCTGAGTGTCGATAACGGCAAGATCACGGGCATCGATAGCCTGGTCTCGCACAAGGGTGACTGGCTGTTCAATGCCAATTCATACTTGAGATATTCGAGCAAGGAGGGCTGGACTGAGCCGAAGGCGGGGACGCGCGCGGCCATGCAGGACCTCATCAACGCCGCCAACAGCTACCTGGACCAGTTCTCGGATAAGTTGGTGAAGACGCCCTGGGGCCGGCCGTGTGCCCGGCTCGAAGGCGGCGCTTACACCAACCGCAGTGGCGATCCGAACTCCACGTGCGAGGTTGGAATTCCGCCCGGAGTGCTCTACATCGTGAATCGCGACTACGTGGTTGACGAGGAGCAGGGAGTGATCAACGTGTTTTGCCGCTTCGGCAACAGCACCTCGGGCATGCCCGATTCACACACTTTCCGCCTGGTGAACGGCAAGATCAGCAATGTGCATACGATCAGTGTCAATATGAACCCGGACAGGACCGTGCCGCAGGCGGACGACAACGGTGTGATACTGCGGTGACGTCGGTTCCTGCGCTAAAGCGCCAGTAATCGCTCGAAGAACGAGCGGTAGCGTCGCAACGCCACGCGCAGCAGTTCTGTGGATGCCTCGCCACCCCCACTCAGTTGGTTTTCGAGCGCCTCGCGCTCGTGAGCGAACGATTCAGCCAGGCTCTTCATGACCTGTGCGACGAGTTCGTCACCTTGTTGCACAGCTTGGCGGGGATCGTCGACGAAGCTACCTTGAACGGAGGTCCAGCGCTCCCGGTATTCGTCAGCCAGGTCGGCCGAGAAGAGCGGCTCGAGCCGTTCTCGTCCCTCGGGCCGCTCTCGACCCTCAGGCAGCTCTTGCCCCTCAGGCAGCTCGGTGTCCTGCTCCTCACTCGCGGTTGTCCGCGAGCCCGCAGCGGCTAAATCCGCGGTCCTGAGCGGCCGCTGTGTCGGCTCGGTATTGAGGGTACTCATGAATGCACCACCTTGGCTCTGTCTGCGGTTTCGGTTGGCGGGCGCCGGACTTCCAGGAGCTCATCAAACAGCGCGCGATAGTAAACAACGGCTTTGCGTAATTCCTCGGTGCTCGCCTGTCCTTCCTTGTCGCGCGTCGCGATAGTGCGCGCGGAGCGGTACGTCTCAACCAACTTCGGATGATCGACTGAAATGTCAGCGGCGCGGCGTTCGAAGTCCCCCATGGGATAGCCTCGCTTCACCATCAGCTCGCGGACCAGGTCGTCCGCCTCCACGACGACGCCTTTGGGGTTGTCGACAAAGCGACTCTGCAGCGCATCCCAGGCCTCGCGGAATCGAGCCGCGTCTGTCGGAGTCAGGGGAACGATTTTCAGCCGCTCGACCCGATTCTGGCGCTCGATGAGCTCGGACTCCGCCTTCGCCTGGTTACCTTTCTCGGCCACCACACGTCCGTACTCCGGACCAAAGCGCTGCCGCAACCGCAGCGACTGTTTACGTCTTTGCTCGCGGGAGATCAGCCAAGCTGCCGCCACTATCGCGGCGACTACGACCAGCAAGATAACCCACGTCAGGGGACTGTTAGTGTTCATAAGTGCTCACGGCGCGCTGGAAGTTCATGACTCAACGCTGAGGCCAAACTTTGGTTCCGGCCGGTCGCTCGACGTATACTTGGCAGCGCTCCACAACTCGAAGCAAAGGTGAGCATTGGTGTCAGGGCCGATCTACCGAGGCGCCAGCCTGGCGGCCCTGCTCGTCATGTCATTCCTGGCGCACGCAGAGTCTTGGGTAACCCGATATCCAAAAGCGCGGGCGAGTGCGGAAGCAGCCTGTGGCGCTCACGATCTGGCGTCGTGTCAGCACGCGCTGCTCGATCTCGAACGCTTGGTGGATGGTCGAGTCGATATCGAGTACCGACTCGCGCGTGTCGAGGCGGAGCTCGGGCTCAAAGACTCCGTCCTACGCCGTCTGGAATTGTATGCTCGATCGGGTCTCGATCTGGGTAACCCAGCGGAAGAGCCCGTGTTTGCGGCGCTCAATGCGCGTGACTCCCTTCGGCACATCGCCGACCTGTACCGCGCGGGCCAGGTCGCAAAGACCGCACACGTCCAGGTGGCGACTCTCGCCGACCCGGATCTGGTCAGCGAAGACATTGTGTGCGAGCGGGAATCCGGTTCATACCTCGTTAGCAGTGTTCGAGAACGTAAAATCGTGCGTATAAAGGCGCCCGACCGGGTGCAAGATTTTGTGACCGAGGCGCAGACGCCCCTTTGGGGCATGTTCGCCCTCGGCCTGGATGCTCCGCGCAATATATTGTGGGCATCGACTTCGACTACGAACATCTCTCCACCGATCCAGGCTGGCGAGGGTGATAGGTCAGCCTTGTTAGCCCTGAATGCGCAAACCGGCGCAGTAATTTCTCGCTACGAGCTTTCGCGCGGCGGGCCTCACGGTTTGGGTGACATGACCATCTCGCCAACGGGCACGGTGTATGTGTCGGATGGTTTGGGAGGTGGTGTCTACACGGTGGCACCCGGACGGGTTTCCGCGTTGGCACCGCTGGTTGAGCCGGGTGAAGTTATGTCTCCCCAGACACCGGCGCTCACTCGTGATGGTTCGCGACTACTGGTCCCCGACTACGCACGGGGCATTGCCAGCGTGGATCTTAAAACGCATTCCGTGAGCTGGATTGAGCATCCTCCGGAACTGGCCATTTTTGGAATCGACGGTCTGTATCTCGATGGGCGAACCCTGGTTGCCGTGCAGAATGGTACGACGCCTGAGCGTATTATCATGATGCAGTTGGCGGAGGGGCTGAACCGGGTCGAACAGTGGAGCGTGTTGCTCGCCCGAGCGCCGGGTCTCGGCGACCCTACGCATGGATGCTTGCGACGTAGAGAGTTTTACTTCATTGCCAACAGCGGCTGGGATCAGTTTCAGGATGACGGCCAGCGCAGACCCGACAGCCGGTCCTCTCCAGCGGAAATCTGGAAGATCGACATCCCGTCAAACAGGTAGCGAGCACGCGGGCAGTTCATCCCTCGACGACGGGCAGAGCTTCTTCCAAAGCGCCCTTCAAGCACTCGAGCAACTTCACGATCCGCGCCAGCTTGGCGCGATGCTGGGTCACGTGCGCGCGGAACCAGGATCTCGGAGTGGGGAACTCGCGCAGCAGTTCCACCAACTGACCGGATCTGAGCGCCTCGCCCGATACATAGCGGGGTAGCATCGCGATGCCGTTGCCCGCGAGGGCGGCGGCGCGCAGCGTGACGTTGTCGTTGGCGATGAGTCGGGGGCGGACATCCACACTGAGTTGTCCTTGCTCACTTTGGAATCGCCATGCAGTGCCCAGGGGTTTGAAGAAGAGTCCGTCGTGATCTTCCAGGTCATGCGGCTGCAACGGTGTCCCGCGACGTTTCAGATATTCGGGTGATGCGCACAGCACTTGCTCAAAGGGGTACAGCGGAACATCGATCACACCTTCGTAGCTGCTGGCCGCGTGGCCGCTGATGGCGAGATCGAACCCTTCTTCCGCCGGATTGACGGAGCGGTCCACGAGCGCCAACTCCATGGTGATATGTTCGTGCTCGCGCAGGAAGCCGCTCAGTGCAGCCGACAGCACCAGCATGTTGAGCGTCGTCGGGACCATCATGAGGATGCGCCCTTCGAGTCGATCGCCCGCACGCTTGAGCCCCACGAGAGTGTCATCGAGATCAGCTATGAGGTTGCGGGCCCGGACCTGGAACTGCTGGCCCGCTTCTGTCAGATCGACCTTGCGCGTTGAGCGCTCGAATAGCCGGGTTCCGATCGCGTGCTCGAGCTGGCTGACCCGCTTGGCGGCCACGGACGGCACTAAGTGGAGCTGCCGAGCCGCCTCCGAGAAGCTTCCGTACCGCGCTACCGCCAGGAAAGCACGCAAATTGGCCACTGTATCCATGATTTATCGCAAATCGCGAAAACTGAGGTCGTAATATGGGCTTAGTTATTGCGGTTCGCAACGAATATGATAGGGGCCATGAATCATGCAGCGTTCAAAGATATCCCCGGCACTTACGTGTTCACGGGCGAGCGGGCCATAGAGGGCCGCCATCTGAACCGCTTCTGCATGTCACTCATGAGCGCGGCCAATCGAACCCGCTTCAAGGCGGACGAGCGCGCCTACCTCGATGAATGGCCGATGCAGGAGTCCCAGAAGCAGGCGGTATTGAGACGCGACTTCGAGGCGTTGCTCGAACAGGGCGGCAACATCTTCTTCGTGCTCAAGATCGCCGCGGTGGATGGACGGCCGACCCAGTCCGTTGCCGCCTCGTTTGCCGGTCAATCGACCGAAGAGTACGCTGCCATGATGCGTAATGGCGGACGTAGCCCGGCGGGACTCAGGTCGATTTCGGGACGTTTCTAGTGGCCCGGATTACCGCAGGCATCGGCTCGAGCCATGTGCCTGCGATCGGCGCTGCTCTCGACGGAGGCCGGACGGCGCATCCTGACTGGGCTCCCATCTTCGCCGGCTACGAATGGTCGCAAAAGTGGCTGCAGGAGCAGAAGCCCGACGTCATCATCCTGGTGTACAACGATCACGCCTCGGCGTTCTCGCTCGACATCGTTCCCACCTTTGCGATTGGTTGTGCCGACTCGTTCGAGCCCGCCGACGAAGGTTGGGGTCCGCGCCGCGTCCCCGTCGTGCACGGACATTCCAAACTTGCGTGGCATATCGCGAACAGCGTGGTGCTGGACGAGTTCGATCTCACCATCATGAACCTGATGGATGTCGATCACGGCCTCACGGTGCCTCTGTCCCTGATGTTGGGGCAGCCGACCGAATGGCCGGTGAAGGTGATCCCACTTGCAATCAACGTCATTCAGTATCCAACGCCGACCGCAAATCGCTGCTTTCGTCTCGGCGAGGCCATCGCGCGCGCCGTGAAGTCTTTCCCCGAAGACCTCAACGTGCAGGTCTGGGGAACCGGCGGCATGAGCCATCAGCTCTCAGGTAGACGCGCCGGCCTCATCAACCGGGAATGGGATACCCGGTTTCTGGATCAGCTCACCGCGGACCCGGATGCACTGCGCACCCTGTCGCACGAAGAATACATCCGCGAAGCCGGTTCGGAAGGCATGGAGCTCATCATGTGGCTGACGATGCGCGGTGCACTGGGGCCGAAAATTCGCGAACTGCATCGGTTCTATCACGTACCCGCCTCGAACACCGCTGTGGGACACGTGGTGTTCACGCCCGACGGCTGAGATAGCGTGAAAGCCTGGGCGTAGCAGCGGTGCCACCTGCGTGCCTGCGCCCAACAACGATATGATTGTCTCTCGCGGGGCCGGCCGCCAACGATGGAGAGAGACATCCGCCTTTTTGAAGCATTCCGAAGCCGCTTTACGCGTCAGCCTAAATGGCAGGCTCTTGTCGACTGGCAGACGTACTACGAGCCGTTTCTTCAGAGCCGTCCCGGCGATACCTCGATCAGTCACAGTGGCCCCCTCGTCGGGGATGAAACGCGCCAAGCCGAGGTTATCGACGCGATATCGGCCGGTAGAACGCTGATCGCGGTATCGGGCTTCCCGGGCTGCGGTAAGAGTCGCTTTGCGCTCGAACTGGCGCGTCGGATCGCTCGAGACCAGCGTACGTGGGACGTGCGGTTTGTGCGCCACGACGAGGCGGCAGTGCGTGCGGAGCTGCGGGAGCTTGCAGCGCCCAATCGGCTGGTTCTGATCGTCGATGATGCTCACGACTGTCCGCAATTGGTCCAACTGCTCACGGGGGCCTGTTCGGCCGCCAACCCAAAGACGCCAATTCATCTGGTCTGCCTGATGCGTCCGGGCGGCCGGACTGCGATCACCTCGGCGTTTGCCACCCACTTTCCCGTGGGCACCCAGTTGGAAGTTGACCTCGGACGCCCCAGTAGCAAGCTGGTACGAGAACTCATCGATAAGCTGATCCCCGAGGTCTCACCGCATCATCGGGACACGCTGCGGAGGTTGGTTGGCGACTCGTTTTCCGCAACAGTGCTGTTGTGTACAGGTGTCGCGAAACAGAAAAAACTTCCCCAGACACTCAGTCCAAAACACCTGCGGGACTACATTCTTTACCAGCCCATCACGCGAGCGGTGGCCGATCTGTGTCCGCTCGAAAAGGCACTTCGCGCGCTCGCGGTCTACGCCGCCAGCTCTCCCGTCAGGCCCGGAGACAGTGTGCTTCGCGAGAGCGCCGCGGGTCTGTCAGGGCTGTCAGTCTCTGATGTCGAGCTGTTGGAGCAACGGGTGCTGCCGGTCCCCGATCGCACCAGCGCCCTGATTCTCGAGGAGACTTGTCTCGATGAGCACGGCAAACCGACGGCATTCGGGCAGGCCATGGTGCGACAGCTTTTCGAGCATGATCCCAATGCCGTGATTCGAAATTGCGCTGGCGTCGAGCGTCTGCTCTCGACTCCTACGGATGTGGACCTGGTGGGTCCCGTGGTACTCGAGCGAGCGGCGCTCATGGGCACACAGGCTCCGTCGGTGACGCTCGGATTACTGGAAAGCTCGCGTGCCCTGGCGTCGCGCAAGCCTGAAGTCATCTTCGGCTTGTTCCAGTTATTGGAGGAGCACGGGGCTGTACGCCGCCACCCGGCTGCGGAAGAGTTCGATCACTTCGACAATGTTGAGGTGCATGCTCAGAGTCTGCTCCTACGCGCCAGTACCCACCGCGTCAGCGGGGTTCGGCTCGCGATGGAGTATTCGCGCGATCTATTCATCGCTTCCCGCGCAGTCCCGGCCACCTGCTCGGTCATGCGCGATACTCTCGCGCACTACTGCAGTTTCTCGATCGGGTCGCCCGTTGCCCACGCCGAAGCGGTTCTCGAGGTGCTTCATGATTGGGCGGTTCACCCGAACAGCGAGTACGCGGAGCTTGCGGCCTCCCTGTTGAAGGGTTATTTGCAGCTCGAGATCCACGGCATGCAGTGGGAGGATGGCGCTCACATTCCGCTGGCGGCCACATTTACCCTGACAGACGATATCGCGCGAGTGCGTAACCGCGCGATTGCCATTCTCGTGGGCTGTGCGCAGCGCGAGGAACCGGGTGTCCAGCACGAAGCCGCCCAGTCCCTGGAGGACTGGCTGCGGGGTTACGAAAAACTCAACGCCGCATTGCTCGAGCGCTGGATGCCACAGTTGGAAAAAGAGTCGCGAGTGCTCGCGGAGACCTTCAGTAAGGTGGGCGCGACAACTGCGCACCTGCCGGTGCGGGCCGCGATCGAACGGCAGGGGTGGCGTTTGTGGATCGAGCCGCAAGAGGGCTTCGTGCAACTGTTGGGAGGGCGGTTGTTGCGATCTTTGGCCGCCGAGGCACCGTACGCTTTGTGGAAGGCATTACACGACGAGACTCTACCCGTAACGACCGTCGCACCGGATGACAATATCGCCGGCAAAGATCGCCGTGATCATTTCCTGGCCCTGACGAAAGGTGGCGCAGAGCACGTAACACGGTTCGCGAAGGCGTTGTTCGATGAGTTGGATCTGCCCCGCGCTGACGCTGTGGTGTGGCCTGAGATCTTTGCGTCAGTTTTACGAGCTCTTCCAAAACACCGTCTGCAACCCCACGTGGACGTCTATCTTGCGGAATTTGTCGTCCGTCATCCGGTGGAGGCCTGGTCGCTCGTTACCGAGACCCTGGCCGCAGGCCCGTTGCGGTTGATTCTACCGAGATTGCTCACGGAACTGCGCCGACATGACAGCGCTCGTTGGCAGGAGATGGTTCAGCAGGCGCGGGCGGAGACTCATCTGTTCGATGCTGTCCTGCGCGCCTTGTGGGTTTCGAGCGACCTCACTCCCAACGAGCTCGCAATGGTGACCCAAGGGCTCGATCTCGACGATTCGACCGCCGTCCACCGCTCAGCACAAACACTACTCGACGTGCCTGCGGTCGCCGTCGGTCCGAGTCTGCGAGCTGTTTTCAGCGTGCTGCGTACGTTGCCTGCCGACGAGCGGCTCTGGGAACTCGCAATGGATGGATTTGCTCGCTGGGGGAAGCCAGTCATGTCGGCGCTATCGGATGAGGAGCCGAGCGCCGAGGTGCGCGCGATTGCGGGAGATCTTTTGTTGTTGTTGCGGACAAACGGCGGCGCCATCGATTGGAACGCCGGTCCACACACCCGCGCACTGGCACCCGCGTTGGCGATCATAGCGGTCGCAGTCCCTCACACCTTCAAGGTTTGGATACGGGAGGTTTGGCTGCAGCCCGATCACACTAGCCGGAGCGACTCGCCTCTGTCGGTGTCATGGCTATCCGAGGTGGCTCGGCTCATCGCCGAGTCGCCCGCCAAAGCCTACTGGCAGAAGCAGTTCCTCGAGTGGACGAGTGATGAGTCGGCCCTGTCTGTGATGGGCGAGAGGGGCTTGGCGGAGATGGGTGAACGCGCCTAGTCTACTTGCCGTCCTCGACGTTCAGGCAATACAACTCGTGCGTCGCCCCGGAGGCGTCCGTCAGGGGGCATGTGCTGACTTGACCCCGGATCTTGAGGGCGCAGCCCACTTGTGCGGCGCTGAGATCCGTCTGGCACGAGACCAGGCGCTGGCGTAGTTGTCGGGACGCAGCGTCGATCAGTAAGGGTACGTGCGGTTGAGGGGGCGCGTCCGGGTGGTACCTGGCCATGACAATGGCCTGTCGGTCCGCGTAGAGCACTCCATGGTTGTCCTGGAGGATATACCAGCCGGACAGGCTGACCTTGGCATTCTCGGCCGCCAACTTCGGGCCCTCGGCGGCAAAATCCCGTACACTCACCGTCTGGTATTCGCTGGGAGGCGGGAGCGGCGCGTCGGGTTTGGGTGCCGGTTGCCCATGCACCGTGTTTTGAAAAGCAACATACTTCAATACACCGAGATACTCGCTAGTCAACATGACCGTGCCCGAGTGTTCGATATCCTCCGGAGTGAAGCCCGCGCGATACAGCTCGGTCCGGTCGGCGGCGTCATACTTCATCCGGCAGATCCGGGCCAGGAGGACTGCGGAGCTGTCCGCCGGGCCAGAATGGGCGTGTTCCGCGATGAACCCGTTGTACGCCTCCATCGAGGCTCCATAGGGCGGTGCCGCGCATTGTTCCTCGCGCGCCTCTACCGCGCCACAGATGAGGATTTGTAGGGAAATGATGAGGGTTGCCGCGAGTTTCATGACCCGAATCATGCGCGTCTGGGGCGCGATTGGCCAGCGTGTGCGACGGGGGCGAAACCAACATGCGTATCGTTGATCTGCAGACGTTCCGGGCTGACGGGGGCTGGCGCCCGTTCTCGTTCCTCAAAGTCGTCACCGATGAGGGGGTCGCCGGATGGGCAGAATTCGTCGAGGGCCCGTGGAGTCCGGCGTTGCGGGAGGTCATTCTCGCCCTCGGTCGAGGGGTCATCGGCGCGGATCCGCGGCGCTTCGCACGAGTCTCAGCGCAACTGCACGCTGTCACTCAGTTCGCCGCGGGCGGCCTCAATCATCAAGCCGTGGCGGCGATCGAGAACGCCTGTATAGATATCGCCGCGAAGGCGCAGGGCGTCCCGGTCCATGCACTGTTCGGCGGACCGCTCCGGGACACTGTCGACCTCTATTGGTCTCACTGTGGCAGCTTTCGGGTGCGGCACCCCGATTTCTTCGAGAAGGTTTTGGGCCGGCCGCGCTTGCAGACGCTCGATGACGTTCGCCGCCTGGGCGAGGAAGCCGTCGGACGCGGCTTCAAGGCTGTTAAGACCAATCCGATCGTTTTTGGCGCCGGGGGACCTGCACTGTTGAATCCGGGTTTCGTCCTGCAAGGACTGCAACTCGAGCGGAATGCGGACGAGACGGTCATCCGCGCGATAGCGGAGCAGGCGGCCGCGCTGCGCGAGGGACTGGGTCGCGATCCGGGTCTCATGATCGACGTGAATTTCGCGTTCCGAGCGGCGTCCTTGCGCCGAATAGTGCGCGCGCTCGAGCCCAGCCACCCAACGTGGATCGAGGCGGATCTGCATGATCCCGCGGGGCTCGCCGGCGTTCGTCGGTCTACGGTGACCCCGATCGCCTCACTGGAATCCCTGCACGGCCGCCGTGCCTACAAGTCGTATCTGCAGGCCCAGTCGGTGGATGTTGCGATTGTGGATGTGCCTTGGAATGGCTTTCACGAGGCCGTCCGGATCGCTTCCCTGGCGGAAACCTTCGAAGTGAACGTTGCGCCACATAACTTCTACGGCCCGCTGGCCGATCTCATGAGCGCGCACTTCTGCGCCGCGGTTCCCAACCTCGCGATCATGGAGATCGAAGGTGACGACGTTCCGTGGAAGTCCTCGTTGTTGACCACTGCACCAACGATCGTGGAGGGCAGGCTCGCCATTCCCCAGGGGCCGGGTTGGGGTGCCGAGCCGAGTGAGGAGGCGATCGCTGCGCATCCATGGAGGGGGGTGGGCTGATATCAGCCCGCGAGTTATTTTGGCTTTTTGGCGGTGGGCTTGGTGTAGTTGCCCGCGAATCCCGGGTCGCACTCGTAGGGAAACACGTGTTGGCCGGCTTCCTTGCGCCACGCGATGAAGCGCACGCCGTGGTTCTCGAGGATGGCCGGATCCGCGAATTCCTGCGTGGCCAGTAGTTTCTTGCCATCCGGACTCAACTTGAAGCGCTCTATGACGCGCACGTCGGCCGTGTGATCGAGGCCGTTGTTGGTGATGGTGGCGGGTTCCAGGTGAGTGGTTTCCACGACGAGCGTCGCGCCATCCCAGTGCGCGCTGGAGAAACCAACTTTGGAAGCGGGGTAGTCGCTTTCGGGTTGGCGACCGTCGAGGAACAGGATGCGCACCATGTCGTAATATTCGAGCTTGATGACAATGAGTTTGTCGCTCTGGAAGATCTCGATGGGGAAAGGACCCTGCATCGCGTAGACGATCGAGGGCGCCTTGCAGGCGTTCTCGGGAGTCAGCTGTGTGTAGGGATCCCATTTACGAGCCGCTTCGAGCGCGGCGGGTTTGAGTTGCAGGCCGCCGAAGTCGCCGGCGGGGAGCTCCTTCGGGCCGGTGTCATCGATGAAGGCGGTGTTCGGGGCGACCTGTTTCATCAGGTCGTCGTCGCGCGCAACGCTCATGTCGAGGTTCCAGAATCCGGAGAGATCTGGATGTGTGATGGGAGCCGCGACCACGGGCGCCGCGGCCGGCTCACGTGTTCCACAAGCCACCGCGCCGACCAACAACACCATGCCCGGCAAGGCGACGCCCAGTAGCGTTTTGATCGGATGGCCCATGGTCACTTCTCCTGGACGGGTGTCGGCGCCTTGCCCACGGGCTCCCCGTTCGCGCGGGTCGCGGAGCGCAGGCGCAGATACTTCGAGCCGTCCCGGGCGGGCCAGCCTTCGACCGTGATTTTCTCCCCCACCTGCAGGCTGTCCGCTGACCAGCCGCGGCGACGGAGGATCGACGGCGAATTCGTTTCGGCGCGCCAGATCACCTGGCGGCCACCTTCAGCGACGGCGAGCGTCACGATGCCGTGTGGATTGGTGAAGCGGAATTCCTTGACGATGCCAGTCACTTTGCGGAGCTGACTGTCGGTATCAAAGAATACGGCAAAGGAGTGGTGGGCCGTCGCGACGCGTGCCGCCAGGGTGAGCGCCAAGGTCAACAAAATTGCGGTTGAGATGTGGCGCTTAACCATCGAGGAACCCATCTTTTCAGTCCTTTCCCTAGGGCAATGAGAACACGATCAGTGTGGCGGCGCCATTGGCCGAAGCCGCGTCCCGGGAGGAGCTGCCGGAGGGTACCGCAATGAATTGCCGGCCCCCGGCCAGATAAGTCGTAATTCCGGCCGCGACAGGTCCGCCCGTGGCGAAATGGTAAAGCGGCGCGCCGGTACGGGCGTTCAAGGCAAGGAATTCTCCGCCCGAGTCACCTGTCAGGAGTAAGCCACCCGCCGTGGGTGTTACTGCGGCCAACAAGATGTCAGGGCGATGAATGCTCCACACCTCGCGGCCGCCGGCCGGGTCGAAGGCCTTGATCCAGCCGCTGTTCTGCTGCGGCGGATCCGGGATGAACCGCCCGCCGAAGTAAACGCTTCCCGCGACGAACTTAGGCTCTGCCATCTGTAGTAGGTTGCACCGATCGGCCGCGGCGACGAACAGTAGCTTCAGTTGCGGCGAATAGGCCGGGCCGTTGAATTGCCCGAGTGCGCCGGGGCAGACGTGTGTGGGTTGGTCGGTGCGCAACGGTGCAGCAACGTTCGAGCGCGTCGTGAAAGGAGTCTGGGACAGGACCTGCCGGGTATCCCGATCGTAGATGAAGAGCAATCCGTTCTTGCTCGCCACCGCCATATAGTGCCGTCCGTCCTGAGAGAACAGGGCGGGGGCGGCGGCAGTGTCCCAGTCGTGGACATCGTGCGGCACCTGTTGGACATACCAGGCCAACTTGCCGGTATCCAGACTCAACGCCACGACGGAGTCCGTATAAAGATTGACCCCTGGCCGCGCCTGGTCGTAGAAATCGGGAGCGGGGTTGCCTATTGGCACGAGCAGCGTTCGGGCCAGGGGGTCGATGGCCATCGACGACCATGTCGCCCCGCCCCCATGCTCCGTGCCCCCACCCCAGGTCTCGGCGCCGGGCTGATGGCCTGTGGGAATCATGTCGAACGACCAGGTCAGTGAGCCGGTATTGGCGTCGAAGGCATACACCTTCCCCCGGATGCCGACGTCCGCGCCGGCGTCTCCGGTGAAGACTTTACCTTCGAAGGCCACCGGCGCCCCGGTGATCTCGTATCCCAGACTTGCATCTGCAACTCTGACGTCCCACAGCAGCTTCCCGGTTTTAGCGTCGATGCAGATGAGGTGACCATCGGCCGTGCCGCGAAACAACTTCCCTCGGTAGAGGGCCACCCCGCGATTACCGGGAAGATGCTCCGGGTCGACGGGGACGTAGGTATATTCCCACAGCACCGAGCAGTCCGAGCCGTCCACGGCGAAGACCTTGTGGACGGTAGTCAGATACATTCGTCCCTGGTAGACGAGCGGACTGGTCTCGAAGCTGCCGAGTTCGCCGAGCTGGAGCAAACACCTGACTCGCAGGCTCCCGGCATTGCGCGTGTTGATTTGCGCCAGAGGGGAGAAGCGGTCGCCCGCCAGCGTACGGTTGTAAGTCAGCCAGTCCGAGTCCCGCACCTGCAGGAGCTCCGCATCGTCCGGTGTACGGTCCGAGGATTCGGCGACTGTGGCCGGAGGCTGAGGGTAGGGTGAGGTGTGTTGCTCGGGTCCGGCCGATACAGGGACGGTCGGCGTCGTTGGCGCGGAGGAGCCCGGGGGAGCAAGGGTGGAATCCAGCCCGGCGAGTGCAAGTCGCTGTGTTGCCGGCACGTAGCCGTTCCTGGAAAGGATGTAGGCGAGGATCCCGAGGTTGTCCTCATCGCTGAGACTGCCGGGCGCGTTTTTCGGCATCTGCTTCGCAACCGACTCGTAGAGATCGCGGAGGTTATGATGGCCGTCGCCCCAGCTTCGCGCAAAGCTGACGCCTGCGAGCGCAACTCCTGCCGCGCCCTCGAGATTCGCTCCGTGGCAAACGGCGCATGCCTGCCCATACATTGAGCGGCCCCGAGCGATCTGTCCGTCGGTGAAGCTGACCTGGTGGGAAGCGGGAGCGGGCGCCGGCGCGTTAGCGGCGGCCGACGCGACCAGCGGCCACAGCAAGCTCAACGTGCATACGAGGTTGCGTGCGACCCGTAGACTTAAGGTTGGCGTCCTCATTGTTCTCAGTGCCCGATGCCGAAGACCAGTACCGTCGCAGATCCAGTCGTACCCCATATGGCGCGCGACGAGTTGCCGGACGGAACGGCAATCAACTGCTCGCCCTCCACGGAGTAGGTACTGATGCCGCCGGCGATGCCGCCGCCGGTTTGAAAGCGGTAGAGAATCTTTCCCGTACGCGCCGCGAACACCAGGAAATTTCCCGCGCCATCGCCGGTCAGCAGTAGCCCCCCGGCTGTGGCGGTCACGCCGGCAACGAGGACGGTAGGGGAGTGGTAGGCCCAGCGCGGCTCGCCGCTGGCGGCATCGATCCCTCGCAGGCTGCCGGTCGGTTTCTCGTCCTGGCCGGGCTTGAGAACGCCGCCGAAGAACATTTGACCGCGCACGTAACGGGGCTCGGCGAGTTGGATCGTGTCACAGCGCTCGGCGGACCCAACGAAGAGCATTCGGTCCTTCGGCGAGTACGCCGGCCCGTTCCACTGTCCCAAGCCTCCCGGACAGTAGCGCACCGGCGCGCTCAGGCTGAAGGGAGTGTCCACGTTTTCGCGAGTCATGGTGCTCGCTTGTGCGAGCACTTGGTGGGTCTGACGATCGTACAGATAGAGAAAACCGTCCTTGCTCGCAACTGCCATGTACTCGCGACCCTCCTGGTCGTAGATGGCAGGAGCCGCTGCGGTGTCCCAGTCGTGTGTGTCGCCCGGTACCTGTTGCACGTACCAGGCGAGCTTGCCGGTGTCGGCGTCCAGCACGACGATAGAGTCGGTGTATAGGTTAGTGCCGCGTCGGTTCACCGGATTGAAGTCCGGCCCCGGATTTCCCGTCGGGACGAACAGCAGGCGGTGTGTCGTATCGACGGCCATGCTCGACCAGGAGGATCCTCCGCCGGTCTCCTGGCCTGCGCTCCAGGTGTCCGCCCCAGGCTCATTGCCGGTGGGAATGACGTCGAACTTCCAGACTTCTTTGCCTGAGGAAGCGTCAATCGCGTGGATGTGACCTTTGATGCCGTGGTCGGCTCCGCCTTCGCCAACATATATTTTGCCATCGAACACCAGGGGTGCGGCGCTGATGAAATAGCCGCTGTTCGGGTCGGCTACTTCTATATCCCATTTGACCTTGCCGGTGTTGGCGTCCAACGCGAGCAGGTGACCGTCGGGAGTGCCTCGATAAACAGTGTCCCGGTACAGTGCCACGCCACGATTCGAAATGATGTGCTCAGGCCCTACCGTCGTATAACTATGAGACCAGGCGACGGCACACGTGCGTGCATCAGCCGCAAACGTTTTGTGGCTGGTCGTGACATACATGCGGCCGTGATAGACGATGGGGCTGGTCTCGAAACTGCCGATCTCGCCCAACTGCAGGATGCACTTCGGCGTTAGCGCCTTGGCGTTGGAGACGTTGATGCTGGCGAGCGGAGAGTATCGATCGCCGCTGTAGGTCCGGTTGTAGTGCAGCCAGTCGGCGGCGTCGACCTGCAATAGATCCGCATCGCCCGGCAGGCCGTCAACCTGTGGGGTAGCAGCGCCGCCACCGCAGGGCGCGACCGCGCAGAGCGTCGCGACCCACAGCGCGCTTTTTATGCCTTTTGAAATCACTCGCCTATCCGATTTGAAACCAATGACCTAACCGTGTGGAGCGATGTGGCGCAACTCCCGCTCGCTCAACCGCGCGAGCGGCTCACCGCCGCGCAATCCTTGCGGAGGTAGATAGGGCTCTCCAACACCGCTCGGGTCGAGATAAGGTTGGTCGAGGAAGAAAGAGACGACAGGCTTTGGCTGCGGCGAAATGTCCCGGTTGCGCGTTGGGGCGCCGGTCGCTTCGTTACAAAGTGTCTGCGGCACTCCAGCTCGCGCGGCGACGGCTGCAAGGAAGGCTCCGGCCAGCTGCTTGCCGAGGGTGCGGCGTGAGACGGATGCTCCCCCGAATCCAGGCCAGCGCGCGTTCACGACAACTCCTCCGCCGACGCCCATATGCCGTGTACCTGGGCACTGGTTCGAAAGGGCAGAATCACTCGGGCGAGGTCCCCGGCTGCCAGGTTGCGGGCGTCCGCGATGATCACCTCGGAGCGCATCTCGGCATAGTTTTGCGCGACACCCAGGAGATATCCGTCGCCTTCCTCGCGGCTGCCCGGGCGCGGCACGAAACTGCATTCCTGCAGGCTGTGCGTGTCGCCGGCAAAGTAGGAGTCGAATTTGCCCGTCGTAAAGTCGAATCGGCCATAGCAGTTGGTGACCCGGCCTTTGATGTTGCCCGCGCGGGCTTCGTCGAAAGGGCGCTGGGGATCGGCGAAGCCTGTAAATCCGTAGCGCTGCTCCAGGCTCACATAGCGAGGGTCCACCTTGCCCAGGTCCACGATCGGGAATGGAAACAGGATCTCCTCTTTCCAGGTATCGCTCTTCGATTTCAGATCCAGGGTAATGCGGCGGATGAAGGCGCGCGCCCGCTTCGGATCCCAGGGAGAGCCATCCACGTTCGGGAAGAACGGGAAGAAGTTTCCATCCCAAAACGGTGCATACAACACGATCTTGTCACCGCTCGTGTACGCATTGAAGGTATGCATCATGCAGCGTTGCGGTCCCTTGAACCAACGAACGTCCTTGCCGTCGCCCGTGCGCGCGAGAACGCCGATATATCCTGGCTTGCTGTTGTCCCAGCCCCAGTGGACCTTGCCCTCCTGCAGGCGCTCGAGGCTCGTGACGTAGCCGCACATCGGAATAATGAAGTGCTTTTGAGTGAGGGCGACGTCGTGGAGCATCGTCAGGTACGGCGTCTTTGTGCGTATTTCGTGGGTGACCTTGCCGTGTTTGTCGATGGTGTAGATGAACACATCGTTGGTCGCGAGCCCCGTTGCCTCGTAGCCAAAGGCGACCATCTCGCCGCTGACCGGATCGAGCTTGGGATGGGCGGTAAAGGTCTCGCTTTTCCACGCGCCATCGAAGTCCCACGTGCCGAGCGTTTCGAGGGTGAGCGGATCGATGCGATGGGGCAGTCCGTCCTCCTTCAAGGTGAACAGCTTTCCGGCGTGAATGAGGGGCGAGGTGTTGGAAACGGTGCGCAGGTTCGGACGTGACGGATCCTTGATGCTCGGATCGTCGGTGTAGGGATTGCGGTAATAGCCATAGAGCTGGCGATTGGCGGCACGATCGGCTTCGAGGCGTTTAGTCCTGACGTAGCGCCCTTTGTAGCTGACCACGCCACCGTGAAAGCGGAAGGCACTGATATAGCCGTCGGAATTCAGGGGCGCATCGTCGGCGAACTTCGGCGGATAGAGCCAGTCGCCCCCGACGCGAAAGAACGTTCCGTTCAGGTCCCGCGGAATCTGGCCTTGGACTTCGCAGTCGAAGACTTCCGCCTCGAAGCGCTCCGGGGCGAAGTAGCCCACTTTGGTCGCGACCGGCGCGAAATCAACCATGGGGCTTCGTCCAGGGAGAAGTCGAATAGTACGGCGAACCGATGAAGTCGGCCTCCACAGGGCCGACCTCGCCGGCGCGCACTTTGAAGGTTTCCAGGAAGCTCCACGTGTGGGGTTCCGCGAACGGCGACTTACGTTGTGTACCGTCGGTCAATTGGTAGTCGATCATGGTGCCCTTGTGGTCGATGAATCCCCTGAACATCACCAGGCCCCGCGCCTCGTCCACCAGGACGGGCTCGCGTCGGACCCGCTCGTTGAAACGATAGATGCCGAGTTGGAAGGGCCCGGCGCAGCCGTCTTTGGCCGTCTCCATCCCGTTTTCGATGCGGTGGCACTTCGGGGAGAAGGTGGTGTGCAGCGTCCCATCGTTGCGGGCGAGTGTGGAAAAGTATCCATCCGCCAGTCGAATGAGCTCCGCACGGGGGCGTTTCTCGTCATCCGTCAGCAGCCGGCTCATTTCCGGGTCGTGCACGAGGTGAGTCACGTCTCCGAAGGGAGTCGGAGGTCCG
Source organism: Steroidobacteraceae bacterium (assembly GCA_036270175.1). GTDB lineage: Bacteria > Pseudomonadota > Gammaproteobacteria > Steroidobacterales > Steroidobacteraceae > 13-2-20CM-66-19. The sequence goes on from DATBCZ010000404.1 coordinate 17,816, forward strand.
CTCACGGCCCGTTTGGTTGACAGCAGGTGCTCGATTTCCGTGATTTTGCCATGCTCGACCTTGAGTCTGATGGCGAGGAAAGCGGGGATTTCGCGCATCATGATGGCCGTGTAGATTCCAACTCCGCCTCGTTGCGGATCGGTGAATGTGAACGGCGGACCGACTTCGGAGGTTACGACGTCCCAGCTGCCATCGGGAAAGGGCAGCTCCACGGCGTTTTCTGTAAATCGCACGTGCTTCGCGAACGGCGCTTTCGCCTTGTCGTGGCTGACGTAGGCCGCGCGATACTGGTCAGCAATGGCGGCCAGGCAGTCAGCATTGCAGCTGCTGCTTCCCCACGCTGCCGCGCGATCCGCCACGACACAAGCCAGGCCCGCCAGGGCGAGCAGGGCCAATACTTTGTTATTGATCATGTGAGTTGCCGGCAGCTGGAGGGGGAGACGTTGAAATGGTTGCGAAATACGCGACTGAAATGGGCCTGGTGTTGGAATCCCCACGAGAACGCGATTTCCGTGACCGAAAGATGACCCAGTTCCGCACGACCCAGGTCGCGCCTGCAACGCTCCAGGCGGGCCAGCCGGATGTAGTTGCTCAAGGTCTGCCCTGCAGCGGAGAAGATCTTGTGAACATAACGCTTACTGCAATTGTGCACGGTGGCGATCGAATCGATTGACAGGTCAGGGTCGCGCAGATTCCGCTCGACGTAGGCCTGGATACGCGCCCGTAGCAGTGTGCGTTGACTTGCCTTGGAGTGTTGCCAAACGTTCTCCAGGATGCTCAGGCGGACGAGTTGCGCGGCGACAGAAATGAATTCGGCGCTCGTCAGCGGGCTGAGCGTGCTGCGTGCACCGAGGAGGGAGGCCAGATAGTCCTTTGCAACCCGTGCGCTACCTGTTTCGGATGAGAAGCGTTGCGCGGTCTGTCCTTCCAAGCCAACACCATACGCGAGGACGGTGGCGCGCGGCGCGGCCAGAACGAGCAGTTCCACAGGTCCCTCGTTCGCGCTTTTGAAGCCGATCGAGGGGTCGTAGAAGCCCCACTCTCCGGGGGAGAGGACGACGTTACGGCCGCGCTGCTCGATGTGAAACTGTCCGGCCAGCGGAAAAACGACCTGGACCGAGCTGCGGCAGGAGCGTGAGACACGGTCGGAGGGGAGCTCGATGCTCTGCGCGTCCACGCGCATGTGAGAAAGAGAGATGTCGCCTTCCGAAAGTTTTTCAGACCATGCGGTGAATCCGCTGGTGCTTCGGCTGCTTCCGGACACATCGCCAAACGAACGGCGCAGGCGCTCGCGCCAGACGTTGAAGCGCACGCCCGAGGGCAGATCAAGAGTCGAAAAGCGGTTGATCTCCGCCATGCACCCCCCTTTGGATCACATCGGATTCACGACGGCTCGTTCTCACCCCCGAACGGGGCAGCGTCATCTCGCCCCTGAACGGGGCGGCTTTGATTATATGCCCGGCGTTGGCACTAGCGGGGTATGTCCCTTCTCACCGCATCCGACGCGCGGGCGGAAGCGTTCACGACGAGAGTCGCGCCCCCGGGGTCGGGAGTGTGCTTGACCGTGGACGTACGATCTCGTGCACGCGAGGGAACTGGCTCGCTATTTCTTGGCGCGAGGATCTTTCTCGCCGAGGCCGGGATAGAACACGGCTCGGTTCGGCATCGACTCGTTATAGACTTTGCGCAGCTTGAACAGCCAGTGTCCGTTCTGCTTGACCAGCTCGTCCTCGTAGTGGCCGAAGTAGAGCAGCTGTACGTCCTTTTGCGGTGTGCTGTTGGTGAGTGCGAACCAGTACGCGATCGACTTGGCGGTGTTACCGCTGACATCGATGACATGATTGACGATCTGGTGATGGGTGCGCGGTCTCGACGTTGCGCCTTCCGGAATGTCCACATGGCGACCGCCGCCGAAGCCGGACATCGCCTTGCGGATAGCCTCTTTGCCGTGTTCGACGCCACCCACCCAGTCGAGCACACCGTCTTCCGTCCAAGTGGACATGACGGTCTCGATATCGCCCGCATCCACCGCCACCATATACCGGTTCGAGACATTCTCGATCTCCGCCCGATCATCCGCATAGCCCGCCAGGGCGAGCGCC
>DATBCZ010000405.1:0-12506 GCA_036270175.1 Steroidobacteraceae bacterium
GGGCAGGCGTCCGCGCGCATGAAAGGCAGGCTCAGCGATGACAGCGAGCCGCCGCATTTCCAGCAGACGAGGTCGTGGGCCATGAGGCTAGTATCGCCTACCCGCGACGCGCGTTAAAGCGCCGCGGCGAGTGGATCACACCGCCCTTGGCTTCGTCCTGTCCTTTAGGAACTCCTCGAGCACGCGCCCGGTGTGGGACGTCTTCTTCTTCCGCGCGATCTCGGCCGGGGCGCCCTGCGCCACGATCTGGCCGCCGCCGCCGCCGGCTTCCGGGCCCATGTCGACGATCCAATCTGCTTCCGCCATGACGTCCAGGTTGTGCTCCACCACCACAGCGGTGTTTCCCGCCTCGACCAGGCGATGCAGTACGTGAATGAGCTTCTCCACGTCAGCCATGTGCAGGCCCACGGTGGGCTCATCGAGCACATAGAGGGTGTGTTTCGACTTGAAGCGCGGACCTGCCGCGACCTCACCACGGACTTTGGAAAGCTCGGTGACCAACTTGATGCGTTGTGCCTCACCGCCCGAGAGTGTGGGGCTTTGCTGGCCCAGCGTCAGGTAGCCCAGGCCCACGTCCTGAAGTAGCTTCAGTGCATGGTAGATGCGCGGGTGCGCCTTGAAGAACTCCACCGCGTCGTCGACGTCCATCGCGAGCACGTCACCGATGCTCTTCTCACGCCAGAGGACCGAAAGCGTCTCCGAATTGAAGCGCCGGCCGCCGCAGACATCGCACAGGACTTTTACGTCTGGCAGGAAGCTCATCTCAATGGTCTTTACACCCTGGCCTTCGCAGGCCTCGCAACGACCCCCGGCGGTGTTGAATGAGAAGCGGCTGGCGGTGTACCCGCGGATACGCGCTTCAGTGGTGCCAGCGTAAATTCCGCGGATGGCATCCCAGAAGCCGATGTAGGTCGCGGGACAGGAGCGCGGTGTCTTGCCGATCGGTGTCTGATCGACTTCGAGTACACGGTCGATATGCTCCGTGCCACGGATGGCTTTGCAGCCGATGAGGTCGCCTGGCTTGCCGTTGCCGTTGCGCGAGCCGTTACGGGAACCGTTGCCATTCGCGCTTTTCGCAACCGCGCCGTTGCCGCGCTTCTTGTCAGCGCTCTTGGCGCCGTTTGCTTTTCTGGGAAATCGTCCGTTGCCGTTGGCCTCACCGAGCATGCGCCGCAGGTTCGAATAGAGAACGTCGCGCGCCACCGTCGACTTCCCGGAGCCCGATACTCCGGTGATGACGACTAGCCGACCCACCGGGATGCCGACATCGGTTCCCGCTACGTTGTGTAACGCAACCTTTTCCAACTTCAGTCGGGGTGTGTTGTCCTTCACCAACCGGAGCGGCTCTGCCGGATGTAGCAGTGGCTCCCGCAAGAATCTACCGGTGACGGAGCGTGGGTTACGAATGAGATCCTTTACAGTCCCGGACCCGACGATCTCGCCGCCGCGCACGCCTGCCGCGGGACCCAGATCGAGCACGTGATCTGCGCGGCGGATCGTATCCTCGTCGTGCTCGACGACGACCAGCGTATTGCGATTTCCCGCGAGTTCGGCGAGAGAGTCGAGCAGGATGGCATTGTCGCGGGGATGCAGGCCGATGGTGGGCTCGTCGAGCACATAACACACGCCCTGCAGATTCGAGCCCAATTGCGCTGCCAGCCGTATGCGCTGCGCTTCACCGCCCGATAGCGTCGGCGCGGAACGATCGAGCTGCAGATAGCCCAACCCAACGCGCTCCAGGAATTGCAGCCGGGAGCGCAGCTCGTTGAGGAGATCGCGCGCGATTTCCTTTTCGCGGGCGTTGAGCTTCAGCTTGCCGAAGAACTCACCGGCGCCGCCGACCGGCTCGGAAGCGAGCGCGGCGATCGAGCGGTCGCGGAAGCGCACGTTGAGTGCGATCGGGCTGAGTCGTTGGCCGGCGCAGGCACTGCAGGCCTGCGGGTCATGCTCGTACCAGTCGTTCCACCAGATCTCCTCGCCCGTCTGCTCTGCGTCGAAGCCCGGCATCTCGACACCGGTGCCGAAGCAATTCTCGCACCAGCCGTGCTTCGAATTGAACGAGAACAGGCGGGGATCGAGCTCGGAGAAACTGCGGCCGCAGGAGGGACAGGCCCGCTTGGTGGAAAACACCGTCACGGTGTCGGACTGCGGTCCCAGCACATGGACGAGCCCCTTGCCAAAATCCAATGCGCGCGCGAGTGCCGCATGCAACGCCGTGTCGGTTTTCACGCCGACGTCGATTTCGGCTACGGGCAACTCGATCGTGTGCTCCTTGAAGCGCGACAGTCGCGGCCATTGCTTCGTGGAGAGATGGGCTCCGTCGACACGCAGCGTTTTGAAGCCCTTCTTGGCCGCCCACTTGGCGAGATCGGTATAGAAGCCCTTTCTGGCGACCACCAACGGGGCGAGCAGCGCGATCCGCTTTCCCTTGTAGTCACGTAACAGGCGGGCCGCAATCGACGCCGCGCTCTGTGGTTCGATCGCTACATCACAGTCCGGGCAATACTGCGTCCCCAGCTTCACATACAGAAGCCGCAGGAAGTGGTAGATCTCGGTCAGGGTCGCGACGGTGCTCTTGCGGCCGCCGCGGCTGGTACGCTGCTCGATCGCAACAGTCGGTGGGATGCCGTAAATCGCATCGACATCCGGGCGCGCCGCCGGCTGCACGAACTGGCGCGCGTAGGCGTTCAGAGACTCGAGATAGCGGCGCTGTCCCTCGTTGAAAAGAATATCGAAGGCGAGCGTTGATTTGCCAGAGCCCGAAACACCGGTAATTACCGTGAACTTATCGCGCGGGATCTCGACATCGATGCTCTTGAGGTTGTGTTCGCGGGCGTTGTGTATGACGACTGAATTGCGGTCGTGTCCATTGCCACGTCGGCCATATTGAGCTTTCGGCTCGGCCACCCCGGTAAACGTTGGGCTGTTGAGCGCTTCGTTGACCGCCTTCGCGGCGGCGCCGGCGCTTGCGCCGCTTTCGCCGGAGATGCTCTTTTCGTACGCGGCGAGCGCCTGTCCGGTAAACGATCGCGGGTGCGCACTGACTTCCGCTGGGGTTCCGACACAGACGATCTCTCCGCCGCGCTCACCGCCATCCGGTCCCAGGTCGATAACCCAGTCGGAGGCACGGATGAGGTCGAGATTGTGCTCGATGACCAGCAGCGAGTGTCCGGCGGCGAGCAGCTTGCGAAACGCCTTGAGGAGCTTCGCCACATCCTCGAAGTGCAGACCCGTGGTGGGCTCGTCGAACAGGAACAACTTTCCGTGGTGGGTCGTGCTGGAGACGACAGAGCCGGCATCCGCGAGATGTCCGGCGAGCTTCAGCCGCTGCGCTTCGCCGCCCGAAAGTGTGGGCACCGGCTGACCGAGCTTCACATACTCGAGGCCGACATCGGCGAGCGGCGCGAGCCGCGCCGCAACTTCGCGCGAGTCTTTGAAGAACTCGAGTGCCTCGGTAACCGTCATTTCCAACACGTCGGCAATGCTGCCACGCCGACCGTTCGCACCTTCGCGCTTGATCTCCAGGACTTCGTCGCGGTAGCGAGTTCCGTTGCAGTCCGGGCAGCGCAGATACACGTCCGAGAGGAATTGCATCTCGACGTGCTCGAAGCCGTTGCCGCTGCAAGTCGGGCAGCGGCCGTTTCCGGAGTTGAAGCTGAACGTCCCCGCCGTGTACTTGCGCTCCTGTGCGGCGGGCTCGGTAGCGAACAAGGCGCGGATTGCATCGAAGGCACCCACGTAGCTGGCGGGGTTCGAGCGGGTCGAGCGGCCTATGGGGCTCTGATCGACCATGACCACATCGTCGATGAGTTCGGCGCCGCGCAAGCCGGAGAACTCCCCGGGGGCCTCGGTCGGCTTGCCGCGGTATTTCAACAGTGCGGGGTATAGAACATCCTCCACGAGTGTCGATTTCCCCGAACCGGATACACCGGTTACGCAGACCAGGCGCTTTAGAGGGATTCGTACGTCGATGTTCTTGAGGTTGTGCTCGCGGGCGCCGGTGAGCTCCAGCCACCTGTTGGAGCGGGCTTCCGCTACGACTTCGTGTGTCGCGCTCTCGGCGGCGGCGCGCTTTTCGGCTAGTGCCTTGGCGGCCGCCGCGGTCTTTTCGGGCGATGCGGCCACGGTCTTGCGACCGCTGAGGTATTCACCCGTCAGAGAGTTCGACTGGCGCCGTATCTCGCGCGGAGTGCCGAAAAATACGATTTCGCCACCCCGCTCACCGGCACCGGGGCCCATGTCGAGAATGCGATCGGCCTCCAGCATGATCTGCGGATCGTGCTCGACGACCACCAGCGAGTTGCCTGCGTCGCGCAGCCGTTTCATGACGCCGATCACCCGTTGCATGTCCCGCGGGTGCAGGCCAATGGACGGCTCATCCAACACGAACAGGGTGTTGACGAGCGACGTTCCCAGGGCGGTGGTGAGATTTATCCGCTGTACCTCGCCACCCGACAGGGTGCGCGACTGGCGATCGAGCGTCAGATAACCCAACCCGACGTTCACGAGATAGCTGAAGCGTCCCCGGATTTCTCCGAGCAACAGGTCTGTGGCTTCGTCCAGCGGTTTTGGCAGCGTCAGATTGTTGAAGAATTCGCTGGCCCGCTCCACGGGCAGAAGCATCACGTCATGTATCGACAATCCGGGCAGCGTCCGCAGCGTCTCGTCCGGCCACTGCGTTCCGTGCGGGCGGAAACGGCTGATCGATCCCAGTGCGGTATCGGCGAGTTCCCGATTCCCAACACGCCATAGCAGAGCCTCGGGCTTCAGTCGCGCGCCGTCGCACGTCGTGCACGGTGTGTAAGCGCGATAGCGCGAAAGCAGCACTCGCACGTGCATCTTGTACGACTTGGTTTCGAGCCAGGCGAAGAAGCGCCTTACGCCGTACCAGACCCCCTTGGTCCATTCGCCTTCTCCCTCGATGACCCACTTGCGCCGCTCGGCGCCGAGTTCGCGCCACGGAGTGTCCAGAGGAATGCCGCGCTTCTTCGCGAACTTCTCCAGGTCTTCCTGACACTCGGCGTACGACTTCGTCTGCCAGGGTTTGATCACGCCCGCGCGCAACGACTTGCTCTCGTCCGGGATGACGAGGCCGTAGTCGATACCGATGGTGCGGCCGAATCCGCGGCAGGTCTCGCAAGCGCCCACGGGCGAGTTGAAAGAGAACAGGCTCGGATTCGGCTGTTGGTAGGAGCGATCGCATTCGGCGCAATGCAGCTCACTCGAGTAGCGCCACGCCTGGAGACTTTGCGGCGGGTCGCTGTCATCGACCACATGCACAGCGACTCGTCCACGGCCAACACGCAACGCCGCCTCGAGTGACTCGAGCACGCGGCCGCGTTCGGCGGTACCGGCGCGGAAGCGGTCCTGTACGACTGTGAGAATCTTCTGTTTCGTGGGAGCGGCCGTGGCGGCTTTGCGGCCCCGCTTTTTCGCCGCAGTGGGAGCCGCCGCGGGCGCGGCTGCCTGCTCGCTCACCGCGAACGCGCCGGTAGGCTCGAAGAATCTGGTGTAACCCTGCTTTTCCAGCAGATCGCGGACTTCCGCTTCCTTGAAATTCGGCGGGACCGGGACAGGGAAACATAACAACAGGCGCGGATCGCCGGCGGCTTGCGCGCGGCTCGCGAGGTCCGTGTAGATGGTTTCGGACGTGTCACGGCGCACGGGCTTCCCGCAGCACTGGCAAAACAGCGTCGCCGCGCGCGCGAACATCAGTTTCAGATGATCATTCAACTCCGTCATGGTGCCGACGGTGGAGCGCGACGTGCGCACGGGATTCGTCTGGTCGATGGCGATCGCCGGAGGAATGCCTTCGATCGTCTCGACCTGGGGCTTGTCCATGCGATCGAGAAACTGCCGTGCGTACGGCGAGAATGTCTCGACGTAGCGACGTTGCCCTTCGGCATACAACGTATCGAACACGAGCGACGACTTTCCGGAGCCGGACACGCCGGTAACGACGATGAGCTCGTTCAGAGGGATGTCGAGATCGAGATTCTTGAGATTGTTCTGGCGCGCGCCGCGCACAAGAATCGCATCACGGGAGGCGTCAGTCATTCCTTCACCGTCAAAATAGGAAGTCGAGCTGTGCAGTCGGCTCGGCAGATGGAGTGGGAGCAGTCAGGCAGTGCACTGCTCGCGCACGTGAGCCCTCAATAATAGCGGATTTTCCGGGCCCTTCGTGCCGCCGCAGGAGCACGATTTGTGGTCGCGAGGCTCGATTTCAATCCACTGCAACATTGGGCTGCAATATATCCAGGGGTGTCCCGGTCTTTGCACTGTATAAGGCGAGGCGTTGCCGCCGGTCGTCCGGCCGTGAGGACTTTTTAGGGCGTGTCAGGCACTTAGGCGTACAATCCGCGCCCGGGTGCCGGGCAATCGCCGCAAGCGATGCCGGCCTTTCCTGTCGTCGAGTCGTGTCCCCAACGTTCTAGGAGAATCTCGGATGAACTCTCGAAAGATGTCCAGCGTTGCTCTCGCCGCCGCCGCCGCCATGGTGTTCTCAATGGCCGCCGTCACGAATGCCACCGCCGCCGACGCGAAGGTGAAATGCACGGGGGTGAACTCCTGCAAGGGCCAGTCCGCGTGCAAGAGCGCCAGCAATTCATGCAAGGGTCAGAATTCCTGCAAGGGCAAGGGCTTCGTCGAAATGTCGAAGGCCGATTGCGATGCAGCGAAGGCCAAGGCTCCCAAGTAAGCCAGCGCTCGTTGAGCGGAGCGTCCCCGGCGGCGCTCCGCTTCCCTCCGCAATGTTAACGAGTCCCTCTCTCGGCTTCGGTCTCGGCCTGCGGGTCGAGCACTATGAAGCGATTCTCGCCGACCGCCCTCCGGTAGACTGGTTCGAGGCGCTCACCGAGAACTACCTGGTCCCCGGCGGTAAACCGCTGCACAACCTCATGCGGATCCGCGAGAGCTACCCGCTGGTGATGCACGGCGTGTCGATGTCGATCGGCAGCACCGCTCCTCTCGATCGCGACTATCTCGCGCAGGTGAAGGCTCTCGCGGCGCGGGTCGAGCCGAAGTGGATTTCCGACCACCTGTGTTGGACTGGTGTCGCCGGCAAGAACCTGCACGACCTGATGCCGCTGCCCTATACGGAAGAAGCTCTCGCCAACGTCGTCGAGCGGGTACGGACGGTGCAGGACATTCTCGGTCGCCGCATCCTGTTGGAGAATGTCTCGAGTTATGTGACGTTCCGCGACTCCCGGCTCACCGAGTGGGAGTTCCTGCGCGAGGTCGCCGTGCAGGCCGACTGTCTCATCCTGCTGGATGTCAACAACATCTACGTGAGCGCCGTAAATCACGAATTCACGGCCCTCGACTACCTGAACTCGATTCCGGTCGAGCGTGTGCAGCAGATCCATCTCGCCGGCCATGAGAACCACGGCGACTATTTGATCGATACTCACGATCACCCCGTGCCGGACCCGGTGTGGGAGTTGTATGCGGCAGCCGTGCGCCGCTTCGGCAACGTGTCTACCATGATCGAGCGGGATGCCAACATCCCGCCGCTCGAAGAGCTCTGTGATGAGCTGGCGCAGGCGCGTGCAGTCGCAGAGCGGGTGTTGGTGCGCGCGGCATGAGCCGGCTGCCGCAGATCCAAGGGGACTTTCAGAGTTACCTGCTGCGCGGCGATTCCGCTATCGAGGCGCACGTCGTCGGCACCGAGCGAGTGCCCATAGCCACCCGGTTGAGCATCTACGGCGACGGCTATTGCGCGCGCCTCGTCGAAGCGTTGCAAGCGAATTTCCCAGTGCTGAGCGAGTTGCTCGGTGAGGCGGATTTCGAGACGTTGGCCACGGCCTATGTGCGCTCACATGATTCGCCGTTCTTTTCCATCCGCTACTACGGCAATGTGCTGGGCGATTTTCTGGCCACCGATCCCGGGTATGCGAGCGCGGCCGTGTTGGCCGAGATCGCCCGCTGGGAGTGGGCGATGACGGAAGTGTTCGACGCAGCCGATGCCGACTCGGTTGGAGTGAGTGACCTCGCGAACGTGGCGCCGGAGGAATGGGCGCAGCTGCGGTTCGGTTTGCACCCTTCCATTCGCCGGCTGGCGCTTTCCTGGAATGCGCCGCAGATCTGGAAGGCCGTTAGCGACGGCGGTGAGCCGCCGGAAATCGAGTTCAGCCCCCAACCGGTGCAATGGCTCCTGTGGCGGCAGGAGCTGCGGACTTATTTCCGCTCGCTGCAGCCCGGCGAGCTTGAGGCGATCGAGGCCGTTCGAGAGGGGCAGTCGTTCGGAGACCTGTGCGGTCTCTTGTGCGCTGAATTTGGCGAGGCGGAGGCGCCCGTGAAGGCGGCAGGGTTCTTGCGGGACTGGGTGGAGTCCGGGCTGCTGGTAGCGGCGCGCTGAGGCCGCGGCTGATGTGGCGTGCTCTGAGCCCGCGCCGGCGTCGCGTCCGCACCGCGCCCTGAGCCCGCGGCACCCTCCAAGCCAGCGCCACCAGGCGCGCTCGCGTACAATCCGCGCGAGAAGGAGCCTCCATGCCATCACCACCCTACAACAACGTGCTGGAGATGATCGGCAACACGCCGCTCGTCGCCGTCACTCATATCGATACGGGGCCGTGCCGGCTATTTCTCAAGCTCGAGAATCAAAATCCCGGCGGCTCCATCAAGGACCGGGTCGGGTTGTATCTGATCCAGGCGGCCGAGCGTGACGGACGGCTGAAGCCGGGCGGTACGCTCATCGAGGCCACCGCGGGCAACACCGGGCTGGGTTTGGCGCTGGTCGCGGCTCAGAAAGGCTATCGTCTGCTGCTCGTCATTCCAGACAAGATGAGCCAGGAGAAGATCTTTCATTTGAAGGCGATGGGCGCCGAAGTCGTGCTCACCCGCTCGGATGTCAGTAAGGGCCATCCGGAGTATTACCGTGATGTGGCGGAGCGTCTCACCCGCGAGACGCCCGACTCCTTCTTCGTGAACCAGTTCGGCAATCCCGCCAATCCGCAGGCCCACGAGGAAACCACCGCGCCCGAGATCTGGGAGCAGATGAATCACGATCTCGACGCCGTCGTCTGTGGGGTTGGGACGGGCGGTACGCTTACGGGTATCTCGCACTTTTTCGCGCGCACCGCGCCCGGTGTCGAGATGGTGTTGGCGGATCCCGCCGGCTCCATCCTCGCGGACTATGCGAAGAGCGGGAAAGTCGAGACGGCGCGCAGTGGCTGGCTCGTGGAGGGGATTGGTGGCGACTCCATTCCGCCGGTTGCCGACTTCTCGCGCGTCGGCAGTACGTACAACATTCCCGATGCCGAGGCGTTTCAGACCTGTCGTGAGTTGCTTCTGAAGGAAGGGATCATCGCCGGCACGTCCACGGGCACACTGCTGGCCGCCGCCCTGCGCTATTGCCGGGAGCAGCAGCAGCCGAAGCGCGTCGTGACCTTTGTCTGCGACAGCGGCAACAAGTATCTCTCCAAGGTCTACAACGACTACTGGATGTTGGATCAGGGGTTCGTCCACCGCGAGCAATTCGGGGATCTGCGCGATCTGATCGCGCGCCGCGCCTGGGAGCGTGCCGCGGTCACCGTGAATTCCACCGAGCTCGTGATGGCGGCTTACCGCCGGATGAAGCTGTACGACGTCTCGCAACTCCCGGTGATGCACGAAGGCCGTATCGTCGGCATCGTCGACGAGGAGGACATCCTGCTCGAAGTGTTCGAAAACCCGAAGCACTTCAACGAGCCGGTGACCAAGGCCATGGAGAGCCACCTGGTCACGGTGCCGGTGGATGCCCCGTTGCCGCAATTGATGGAAATCTTCAATCGCGGCCTGGTGGCGATCGTGATGAAGGGAACCGAGTTCCAGGGACTGGTGACGCGTATCGATCTGTTGAACTGGCTGCGCCGGAGAATCTGATGAGTGCCGATGGTGATAAACAACGCTTCGCCACGCGGGTGATCCATGGAGGACAGAGTCCCGACCCGTTGACCGGCGCTGTGATGCCGCCGATTTACGCGACCTCGACCTATGTGCAGTCGAGTCCCGGCGTCAACAAAGGTTATGACTACGCCCGCACGCGCAACCCCACGCGGGACGCGTTGCAGGCCGCTGTGGCCAACCTCGAGGGCGGCATTGCCGGCTTCGCGTTCGCTTCCGGGATGGCGACCACCTCGACGGTATTGGAGCTGATCGACAGTGGCTCACACATCGTAGCCATGCATGATCTGTATGGTGGCAGCTACAGGCTGTTCGAGAACGTGCGCAAGCGATCGGCTGGCCTGGACGTCTCGCTGGTCGATTTGACGAATCCCGCCGCGCTGGAGGCGGCCATCCGACCCAACACGCGCCTGTTGTGGGTCGAGACTCCCACGAATCCGCTGCTGAAGCTGGTCGATCTGAGCGCTGTGGCGGCGATTGCCCGCAAGCATGGCCTGATCAGTGTTTGCGACAACACGTTCGCGACGCCGTTCGTGCAGCGGCCTCTCGAGCACGGGTTCGATATCGTCGTGCATTCGGCGACGAAGTATCTCAATGGCCATTCCGACTGCGTAGGCGGCGTAGCGGTGGTAGGGAATAACGCGCCGCTGAAAGAGCGGCTCGCCTACCTGCAGAACGCTTTGGGCGCGGTCGCGGGGCCGTTTGACGCCTTTCTCATTCTGCGGGGTATCAAGACACTGGCGTTACGGATGGAGCGCCACTGCGCGAATGCGTTGGCGATAGCACAGTTTCTGGAGAAGCACCCGAAGGTCGAGCGGGTTTACTACCCGGGCCTCGAAAGTCATCCGCAACACGGACTGGCGAGGCGGCAGATGACGGGCGGTTACGGTGGCATCGTGACTGCGGTGCTCCGTGGCACCATCGACGACGCCCGCCGGGTGTTGGAACGCTGCCACCTGTTCTCGCTGGCCGAGAGTCTGGGTGGCGTGGAGAGTCTCATCGAGCATCCGGGTCTCATGACGCATGCCTCGATACCCGCTGCCATGCGGGCATCCCTTGGCATCAGCGACACGCTCATTCGGCTGTCCGTGGGTGTCGAAGACGTGAACGACCTGGTGGCGGAGTTGCGTCAGGCGTTGGGTTGAGACCATGTTACGCTGGCATTGGATCCTTCGCGCCTGGGGCGCGGAGCTCAATGCAGGAGTCTCTTTGTCCACCGCATCAGATCAGGGCGCCGCGCCCACGCGCTCGCACGCCTCGTTCGCCGCCCTACGTCATCCTGGCTTTCAGATGTACTTCGTCGCCACGGCCCTGGCGATGTTGGCGGACAATATCGAGCACGTCATCAGCTATTGGGTGATCTTCCAGAAGTTTCACTCGCCCACTCTCGGTGGTTTTGCCGTCGTCTCGCACTGGCTGCCGTTTCTGGCGTTCTCCGTGTACAGCGGCGCGCTCGCCGACCGCTTCGATCCCCGGCGCATTATTCAGTTCGGCATGCTGCTCTTCATGGGCGTATCGATCGCGTGGGGCGTGTTGTTTTTTACCGGCACGCTGCAGCCGTGGCACGCACGCGTGCTGCTGATCATTCATGGCTGCGCCGGTGTGCTGTGGGGGCCGGCCGGCCAGCTGTTGCTTCACGACATCGTTGGGCCCGCGGAGTTGCAGAGCGCGGTACGCCTTGGAGCAACGGCGCGCTATCTCGGGATGTTATGTGGACCGGCGGTGGGCGGCGCTCTGTTGCTGGCGCTCGGGCCCTCGCATGCGATTTTGGTGAATGCGCTGATCTATCTGCCGATGATTGTGTGGTTGTGGCGGGCTCCCTATGGACCGCGCTTCCGCAAGGACCCGTCGGTGCCGGTTCGGGCGGTACGGGGCTTCGCGGATGTATGGGCTACGTTTCGAGTCGTACGTGACAACCCGGCTGTCATGTCCATGATGCTGTTGGCAGGCGGCGCGGCGTTTTTTGTCGGCAATGCTTACCAGGCCCAGATGCCGGGTTTTGCACAGGATCTGGGGCACGGCGATCCGGGCTTGTCGTACAGCGCACTGTTGGCCGCTGATGCGTTGGGCGCGCTGGCGGCCGGATTCGTGCTCGAGCTCGGCGGTCTGTTGCGTCCGGCCGCGCGGACTGCATTGGCGCTCGCCATGGGCTGGTGTTGTGCCTTGGGGGTGTTCGCGCTTGTCTCGAGCTACGGACTTGCGCTCGTGCTGTTGTTTTTGGCGGGGTTTCTCGAGCTGTCTTTCAACTCCATGGCACAGGCCCTGGTGCAGTTGAGCGCGCCTGCGCCGATCCGGGGGCGCGTCATCGGGGTATTCTCGATGGCCGCGAACGGTATGAAGACTTTCAGTGGCGTAACGGTGGGCATGCTCGGCGGGCTCATCGGCATTCACGGCTCGCTGTCGTTGAGCGCGGCGGTGCTGTTCATGGTCATTGGTTATCTGATGGTGTTTGGGGCGCGCACAGGCACGGAAGCGGGGAGGTACTAGCTCTCGGGCGCGACCCGCGGCTCGATGACGGCTGTGGGAAGGTGCGCTGCCTTCCAGCCTTCGATTCCGTCTCTGAACCAGTACACGTTGAAGTAGCCGTAACTGATCGCCCGCTTGGCTGCGTTCCAACTCAGCCA
>DATBCZ010000406.1:0-1602 GCA_036270175.1 Steroidobacteraceae bacterium
CTACAACAGTGCCATGCCTGCTTTCGGCAACCAGTTGAGTGATGCGCAGATCGCTGCGGTACTCACGTACGTTCGCAGTCAGTGGGGCAACAAGGCCGCAGCGGTCAACCCGAGCTTGGTGAGCGCCCAACGAGCCGCGACGGCGGCACGTGGCGGCCCGTGGAACGGTGATATCGATCTCGCAAAGTGAAAACGGCACCGGTCGCGCTCTTTCATCACGCCATAGACCCAGCCTGCCCGGCGCGGACGCGGCCGTTCACCCAGGGGCGCAGCCCCACCGTTTTGCAGTAAGCTGCGGCGTCCCTCGTGGGGCGAATGGTGGATACCAACGTATGAGCGATCAGGACGGCACGGTCTACTTGGTCGATGACGATTCCGGAGTGCGCGACTCGCTCGGCCTGCTGCTTTCCCTCAAAGGCATCCGCACACTGGTATTCGCCAGCGCAGAGTCGTTCATCGGTGCTTATCGTCCCGAGTGGCACGGCTGCGTCGTGACGGATTTGCGGATGCCCGGAATGTCAGGGCTCGAACTGCAAGCCGCGCTGCGTCAGCGGCAAATTGACCTGCCGGTCGTAGTCCTTACGGCGCACGGCGACGTCGCGACCGTGCGTACGGCACTCAAGAACGGCGCACTGGACTTCCTCGAGAAACCAGTCGAGGACGACATACTTCTCGAAGTTGTGCAGAATGCGTTGCGCGTCGATCGCGAACAGCGTGTCTCGACCACTGAGCGTGCCGCGGTGTCGGAACGCCTGGCCCGCCTGACGGCCCGAGAACGGGAAATTCTTACGCCACTCGCGGCGGGTCAACAGAACCTAGACATCGCCGCCCAACTCGGGATCAGTCCGCGCACTGTCGAAGTCCACAAGGCGCGCATCATGGAAAAACTCGGTTGCCGAAGCCTGGCGGACCTGATCCGAATCAGCCGCGCCGAAGACTGATATCCGTGGTAGCCCGTACGGGCCGGCCCGCATTCTCATGCGATTTGCCGGCTTCTAAGCTGCGCACATTACAAGAGGGTAGAGCGCCGCAGCACCCTAATCATGACATTCAAAGATTGCTCGGGGTCCGTATCGCCTCCGCAAGTCGAGCGTCGCGCGCACCGAATTCTGCTCGTCGATTCGCAGACGCTGTTTCGCGAGGCCGTACGGTCGCTCGTGAATGCCAACTCAGAGTTTGAAATAGTCGGGGAAGCGGCCTCCGCAGGCGAGGCATTGGAGCGTGCGGCGGTTCTCCAACCCGATATCGTCGTGACCGATATCCCGCTGCCTGACCGGTCCGGCGTGCAGATCGTCGCCGAGCTTCTTGCGCATCATTCCCGGACGCGGATTCTGGTTCTCACGGCACTTCGGGACATCGGGCGCGCCTCTGCCGCCAGCAGGGCAGGGGCTCTCGGTTATATTTTGAAGGAGTGTGGCCGCACAGAACTTCTGACTGCTCTCGGTCACGTCGCTGCTGGGCGGAACTACCTGTGTAAAGCGCTCGAGGTTCCACGGCGGCGGACCCGAGTCGGCGCGCCGTCCGGGCATGCGAATGTCACAACGGCTCTTACCGACCGGCAGCGTCAGGTGCTGCGCTCAGTTGCGTTGGGGTACGGCACCA
>DATBCZ010000407.1:0-4522 GCA_036270175.1 Steroidobacteraceae bacterium
CGAGCTCGGCAAAGACGCCGACCTCCCTGCAACCGCCGCGGCCATCCAAAGCGCGAAAAATAAGAAGGATGCGCCACCGGTCGAGACCGCCATCCCCGAGCTGGAGGACGCCATCGCCGGCCAGATCGGCGTCTCCGACCTCGAGCTCCAGGCGTTGGGAAAGAGGCGCACGCGGGCAATTCAGGACGTGCTCCTGGCGGAAGGCGGCATCGACGCCTCGCGC
Organism: Steroidobacteraceae bacterium; assembly: GCA_036270175.1. Classification (GTDB taxonomy): domain Bacteria; phylum Pseudomonadota; class Gammaproteobacteria; order Steroidobacterales; family Steroidobacteraceae; genus 13-2-20CM-66-19. The sequence continues at coordinate 224 of DATBCZ010000407.1, forward strand.
GTGTTCATCATCAACGCGCCAGCGAAGACGGACGATAGCGGCAAGGTGCGCGTGGAGATGGCGTTGAAGTAGACGGGGCACCGCGACCGGCCGCGCCGCGATGTGCTCTCGGTGTCGCGAGCAGCTACGCCCGGCTACGAGCGCGGGCGCTCCAACACCCGCTACACCTGCACCACATGCGACGACCTGAGCGGAACATTCGTATCCGGCGCCACCACAGCCAACTCGTCCCGTACAACCCGCGGCAGCACGAGCTGCCCGGCGCGTGCCTCGCGAATTCGCCTTTGGATCTGATCGCGAACCGCCGCCGATTGCATGCGTGGCAGAACGATGGAACAGATGTCGGCGACGCAGATGGAGGACAGCCCGTCAGAGCCCGTGGCCAACGCGCGCATCTGCACTTTGAACGCTTCGGAGCACAGGCCAAATACCAGATCCGGTAACAGGCTCTCCTGTCCCGGTATCAACTCGAAGTGAGTGCAGCCCGTGGTGACAATGAGGCGACCGTCCTGCGCCTCGTCGCCCGCAATCATCCATTTCCCGGCACTCGACCAGATGTTGGCAATGAAAATGTCACCCGGAGCGGCCACGAGCCGGCCCCTGTCGGGGAGTTCCCACCCGAAGCACTCGTCGGCCACGTAAGCGCCGAAGGCCTCGTAGATTTTCTCGATCTCGACGTACCGATAGGAGGTCTCGGGGTTTTTCCGCAGCGAACGCGTCACCGGCCGGATCACATTTCCTATTTCGAGGTGCGCGACGCTACGGATCGACCTCGTTACCTCGAGATGTTTGCGGCACCACCTTTTGGGGTCCAGGCACAGGTCCGGGTGGGCTGTGATGGATGACGCCATCACGCTCCAGCCTTCCGTGTCGCGAGCGTTCCGCTCGCCTTGCGGCATCCAGGGAAATGCATCGACCACTGCGGAGGTGAGCGCGTCGAGCCGCGCGACTTCGAAGTCAGTATCCGGAATCCTCGCACCGGTGGCGTCGAGAAGCTCCGTCCCATCGCGCGGATCCCGCTTGAAGATCCGGTTCGCGTGTTTGCTTTGCAGGTCCCAGCCGACTTTCTCCACGAGGTTGAAGTGAATCGGGTGATCCGCCAGGTCTGACAGATCGGACAGAGGCTCGAGGCGACGCTCCAGGATCAGGGCCGATGCCGAGACATCCGCTCCTGACTTCTTGAAGGTAAAGCGTGGAAAGCCGATGACGGCGGCGACACGGGCGTTGCGCAGCAGCCAGCGGCGAAACTCCAGGTACCGCTCGCTGCGATTGCCGAGGTAACCGTTCGGGACCAGGATTCCAACGCGGCCGCCGGGCCGAACCGCACGCAGGCAACTCTCCACGTACAGGAGTCCGGCCTCCTGTGCCTTGGGCATGAGTCCCAGGCCGGACTTTTTCGCGCTCACGAGATTGAAGCGTGCCAGTGCTGTGGCGCGCTTCTCTACAATCCGCGCTCCAAAAGGCGGGTTGCACAACGCGATATGATAGTGCCCTTCGTGGTCGAGCGGTTCGAGCAGCGTGTCGCGCGTCTCGATGTCCGCGAACCCGCGGTCGCCATTCAACAACATGTTGAATATCGACAGGTGCACCGCCAGGGGCGAGATGTCATAGCCATGCAGATGGGCCGAGATGTCCGCGCCGTGACGCTCGGCGGCCACCTGTTTGGCGCCGACCAGGAAGTCGGCCGTGCCGCACGCCGGATCGACGATACGCTCGTCATGGCGCGGATTGACGATCTCGACAATGAGCCGGATGACCTCGCAGGGCGTGAAATACTGGCCCAGATCCACCCGGTAGTGAGACCGGCCGAAATACATGAAGAGGTCCTGAATGACCTGGGGCAGTGCGCCCAGCAGCCGGATGCCACACAGGGTCCGGGACGCCTCACGCAACACCTCGGCGGAGCAGCCGATGGTTCGCGACGCGGCCTTGGCCAACATGCCATCGTAAAGCGCCAGGGCCGCATGCAGGCCCTCCGTGAAGATCCGTTCCAACGAGTCGTCCCACGCCGGGTCCACGCCGCTGAAGTCCTGGATGAGCATGAAGCGTCCGCGATTCTCTTGCGCCTGCGCACGGTCTTCGTCGTAGAGTTTAACCAACAGCAGCTTCAACAGAATGGTGTGCCGATCCTCCTGGATGCTGCCCGCGCGATGCAGCAGTTCATCCAACTTTCGGAACAACGGTGCGATGTCCGTGACCTGCTGCAGGTCCTCGTAGCGGAGTCGATTCGTCCCGGGTGGCAGGTCGGCCGAGGGAAGCGCCGTGACCGAGGCGCGTCGGGCCCGCTGGGCCGCTTCCTTCCCCCGGCTTCTGAACAAAATGGCGGGCTCGCCGTTCTCCCAATGGACACCAATGTTCTCAGTTGCGGATTTCATGCTCACAATGCGATTGAAGCGGTTAGGTCAGAAAGGGCGTGTGATAATGAGGACAATGGGCCGACGTCACGGCTAAAGTCCGATGGATATATACCACAATGGCGAGCAAAGAAGACACCGATCGTAGACAGTTCCTACAAGGCACCGCGGCGGTATTGTCCGTTGCAACTCCGCTATCGTGGCTGGCGGGGACTGAGGTGGCTGCGGCGCGCACACCACCCCCTACGCCGCGCACGCCGTTCGACTACGCCCGACTGAAGGGAATAGCCCACGCGCTTGCCGCTGCTCCGTATCAAGCGCCGACCGAGAAGCTTCCTCCGGCAGTCGAGCGTCTCGACTGGGATCATTGGCAGGCCATTCGTTTCCGCGATGACCGCTCACTCTGGGTCGGTGATGGCCTGCGTTTTCAGGTGCGCTTTTTCCATCTCGGTTTCCGGATCCGCAAGCCGGTGCGGCTGTTTTCCGTGGACGGCGGCTTCGCGCAGGAAATCCTCTACGACCCGGCGATGTTCGACTACGGCAGTAGCGGTCTGAAGGGCAATGACGTCCCGAGCAACCTTGGCTTTGCAGGCTTCCGTCTACTGTTCCATACCGACTGGATCCGGGATTTCGCCGCGTTTCAAGGCGCCTCTTATTTCCGCGCGGTCGATATCGACCGGCAGTACGGCATGTCGCAACGCGGCCTGGCCATCGATTGCGGCGCGTCGACTCCCGAGGAATTTCCGGATTTCATTGCGTACTACCTGGAGAAGCCCGCGAAGGACTCCAGCGTGCTCACCATTTACGGACTGCTCGACTCGCCGAGTGTGGCCGGCGCCTATCGGTTCGTGATCGACGCCAGCGACCCGCTCACCATGGACATTGACGCGGCTCTCTACCCGCGCAAGTCGATCGAGCGGCTCGGAATCGCCCCGTGCACCAGCATGTTCCTGGTCGGGAAAAACGATCGCCGCGTCGACAACGACTGGCGCCCGGAAATTCATGACTCGGATGGCTTGCAGATCTGGAGCGGCAGCGGTGAATGGATCTGGCGTCCCCTGATGAATCCGTCCGGCCTGCGCGTCAATTCATACACCGACGAGCGCCCCCGCGGCTTCGGCTTGATGCAGCGGGAGCGCCGCTTTGAGCAATACCAGGATGACGGTGTGTTTTACGAGAAGCGTCCGGACGTCTGGGTCGAGCCCAAGGGCAGCTGGGGCAAGGGCGCCGTGATGTTGGTCGAAATTCCTACGGAAGACGAAACTTCGGACAACATTGTCGCGTTCTGGAACCCGGCCGACAAGCCGCAGAAGGGGCAGGAGCTGTTGTATGCCTATCGCTTGAACTGGTGCCGGGAGAATCCGGTAGTGGTGGATCTCGCGCGGGTGTACGCGACGCGGACCGGAATCGGTGGCGTCATTGGCCGCAGGCGCACCTATTTCTCATGGCGTTTCGTGGTGGACTTCGCGGGCGGCGAGCTGCCTGGGCTCGGCGAGAACCTGAAGCTCGTCCCGGTCATCTCGGCCTCGCGTGGGCGCATCGAAATCACTTCGGTGCGGCCGTTGCGCTCGATCAACGGCTATCGCGCGATGTTTGATCTGGCGCTCACGGATGAGAGTGTGGAGCCCGTCAACCTGCGGCTGTTCGTGTCGGCGGACGGCCAGGCCCTGTCGGAGACCTGGCTCTACCAGTACACGCCGCCGTCGGCCGCGTTGCGGAAGTTCTGACACGCGAGGTTGGGGCGCCCGCCGCCGGGTGCCTCCCTGCGGTCACACTCCCCATTCCGGCATGACGTACGCGTAGAACGTCACTATCAACCCAATCACACACGCGAGCAGGATGCTGTGCTTGAGCGTGAACCGGAACAGCTTCGCCTCCTCCGACGCGGGCATTCCCGTGGCGGCGGCGGCGATGGAGATGCTCTGCAGGCTGATCATTTTGCCCA
>DATBCZ010000408.1:0-9086 GCA_036270175.1 Steroidobacteraceae bacterium
TCATGTTCGCGGAAGGCGTGAGTGGTTGGCCCTCGGCCGGCTGTCCGGGCTGCTCCATGTTTCTGGACAACATCGGCCAGTACACGCGCGTCCATCTGAACGCCCGCGATGTGTCCTTTGCAGTGGTCTCACTGGCGCCGCCGGCGAATCTCGAGGCTTACCGCAGACGGATGCAATGGACGGTGCCCTGGGTCTCCTCGGCGGCCAACACCTTCAACGCGGACTTTGGTTTGACGACCTCGACGGGCGAGCAACACGGTCTGAGTGTCTTCCTCCGTGACGGTGATGAGATCTTTCGAACCTACTTCACCACGTCGCGTGGGTTGGAAACAGTGGGCACGATTTGGAGCTTGCTGGACCTGACACCCCTCGGTCGCCAGGAGGAGTGGGAGGACTCACCGCGAGGCTGGCCGCAATCGCCACCGTATCAGTGGTGGCGGCGGCACGATGAGTACGTGTAGCTAACCGATACGGATCGCCAGGACATTCTGCCCGGTCTTCAGCTGATCCAACACCGCCGGCAGGGCCACCAGGGCGGCCCCGCGACGATGCGGGTTCGCCTCCAGGGTGAAGGACAGAGGTCGATCGTTCAGGCTGACTTCCACGACGCCGCAACCCGCGCTGCCGATCCGATAGCGCACTTCGACGGGGCGTCCCCGCAGCGTCGTTTCGACGCGCAGGCCGTCGAGGGCGGGCGGGATAACGGGGTCGACGCGCAGCGCGGCCGACTCACAGCTCAGGCCGAGGAAGCGCCGCACGATGAGGCTCAACGCGATACCCGCTCCGCTCGAGTAAACACGCCAACCGCCATCCAGGGCGATCGTGCCCTGGGCGATCCGGCCGTACTCGTCGCTCGCGTGATAACGATCGTCGAATGCCGCATCGGAGCTGGAGTAGTAGCAGTTAGCCTGACGCAATGTCGCGGTGGGGACGATCGAGCCGATACCGATCGGATTTGCCTGGCAAAGAGCCCGAAAGAACCGATCCGCCTCGCCAACGTGCGCCAGGGCTTGCGCATGTCGAAGATGCGCGTGCGTGTACATGAGGCCGATTTCGCGGCCAAAGAAGGTCGCGGTCTCCGCGCGTTGAAAAATACGCTGGGTGCCGCCGTGATAGGGCATCGGGCGATCGAACAGTCGAACCCCGTCCGGACCGCTCACATATTTGTCGATCAACAACAGGTGCTCACGCGCCTGCGCGGGTGTCAGCATGTCCTCGATGATGGCGTGGATCATTGCGAGCGAGCTGTACTTGATCCCCGTGACCTTGTCGTTTGGATGGAGGAGGTAGCGCAGGTGGCCGCCTGCCTCGAAAATCGCATAGCCCGCCAGTACACCGTCAACGAGTAGCAGGCGCTGGAAGTCCCGGTGCACCGCCTGCGCCTGAGTCTCGAGCGGCTTGGCATCGTCCGCCCGACCGATCGCTCGCAGGGCGCGCGCCAGAGCGCCCAGGGTCTGGAAATGCAGCGTCACCGTCCAGGCGCTGCACATGTGCTCGCGTAAAACCGGGTCGGCCGGCTGCAGCGAATCGTTCCAGTCCCCGTGGCCGTACGCGGCCAGAGCGGTGCCAGGGATGAGGCGCTTCTCTATCAGAGAGAACGCGCGCTGCACGTGTTGCCAGACCGTTGCCGGTTCGCCGGCCTCCGGCCCCCGCGAGTCGAAAAAGCGAATGGGCTCGTCCAGAATCGCACTATCGCCCGAGGCCTGCAGGTACTGCGCGAGGACCACCAGTGGCCAGAACACGATATCGCCATGTGAGTCGCCGGGTCGGATACCGCGCTCGCGCTCGAAAAACATGAACCACTGCGGCCAGTCGCCGTCAGGGTTCTGTTGTTTCATGACACGTAACAACAGATCGCGTATGGCCTCGGGTCGATCCTGCGCGAGTAGCAACTCCACCGGCCCTTGGCAGACGTCACGCGTGCCCCAACCACCGCCCGAGTATTGCTCCAGGCCCCGTGGCGACAGGTAGTGCACCAGGGCATTCTGCGTAAACCACGGCACAATATCGGCGAGACTCGTCAGGCGCTCGGCCAGGGGGCTCGGGCCCGATACAGTTATACCCAACTTCGGGATGAGACCGATGCCGGCGTCAGCAAGCAACGGTGCCTGCGCCTCGTGCGGGACGAGATGGCCGCGGATCGTCAGGCCGGCACTGGCCGCCGGCGCCGTCACGATGCATACAAAGGGCTGCTGGCGCGAGTGTTGGTCCAGAAACAGCAGTTCGTCGCCGCCGACCTGTTGAAATGTCGTGCCCGCGAGGGGCGCAATTTCGAAGCTTCCAGCCGGGAAGCGGCGCGACAGCTCTGTGTTGGGGGCAGGCACGAGCACAATCTTGTCGCCGTCACGGTGCCAGACCGCCGCGCCCGGGGCGCTGCCGTCGTCGTCATTCAGAGCGATGTGATGGGACACCAGGAAGCGTGTCGGCGGGCCCGACAGGACTTCCACAGACAGTGTCAGCTCTTGCGGCTCGCTGTGCGCCTCGGCGCGAACCTGGATTACTCCACCGGCGTGGCGATAGATCCAGCGGCAGGCATCCGGCGACATTTCGAACGCGGACGGTATGTTGAGTAACTGCCAGCTGGCGCCGATCTGCACAAAGACTCGCTGCCCATGCGACCGGAACAGCCCGAGGTAGGTATGCACCGTCGACAGAAAGCGATTGATGCTGACGTGCCCTTCGGTGACCATCGAGTGAAATACACCGCTCATCCAGGCGGTCGAGGTCAATGCGGTCTCGTCCGGGGTCGTGTGACGGCCGGTCCGGAGCAAGTGTCCATGCGGTCGCAGGACTCGCAATTCCTTCGAACGCAGAACGACGTGACGGTCGGCGCCGTGGAAGAACGACAAGCGCTCGCCACCGCCGTCTACCTCCTCGTGACGCCACTCCGAGCCGAAGTACTTCCGCAGAGTATCGGCATCCAGGTCGAGCGTCTCCAGCAGCGGCGCGGCGCTGAAAAGTGTTGCGTTGTCGGACTCGCTCTCCGCCTGTGACCCGATGTTAGGGGGCGCCGCTTCCGGCAGACTCGAAATCTCTTCGGCGCTGCCCGCGTCCGACTCCGCAGTCGCGGCCGGGTGGTCCGGCACATACAAACCGAAAAAGCCACCGGTGACGGCGCTCTTTGGATCCAGTCGGATCGGCGCATCGCGGATGACGACCATCGCGTGCTCGTGTTGCAGGCGTCGTCCGGGAAGCTCACTGACGAGACCCACCGGCGCTTCGCCCGCGCGGGTCGCGAGTCCGTGGAACTGCTTCGCGTCAGTGGCGTAGGAGCTGCCACTGCGAAGGGAGCCGATCAAACTCCAGGGAAAGCGGCCGTCGGCGGCCTGATTCTGCCTCGTGGCTACCATCACACCATGCTTCGCGTGTTGCAGTGGTGTGTGATCGAGATATTGGCCTACGTAAAATTCATTGAGGCGTATGGCGCCATAGGAAGCGAGTGCTACGTCCTGCGCGTAGGTCAGGTCGACCTGTTGCGTTGTCGAGCCCGTGTTCTCGAGGCGCACGTGCCAGAACCACACGGGTTTGCCTTGCGCCAGGGTGAGCGTCAGAGCGTACTTGATGCCCAGCCACGTGCCGGTTCCGACCAAGGCACCACTCGTCGGGTCCGTGTGAAAACGGGTAGGGCTGAGTGGGCCGAGTAAGGGCGTCCATTCGAGCTTTTCCGAGCGGCTGCGCAGGTAGAGGTTGGCGGGACCGCCTTCGACCTCGTTACCTACAAACAGCGACAGCGATATGGCGTCGCAATCGAGGCGCCGCAATGAGCCGTTCGCATTGATTTCAGCGCGCAGGCCGCTGGGACTCGTCACTTTTACTATAGGCATCGGAAGATGCTGCCATCCGCTAGGGGAATATACAATCCGGGCCGCGGGGGAGGGGGCGGCCGCCCATGGCATCGCCTCAAGGCTTGACGGCCAACGGCACCGGAACGGGAACTACCAGGAATGGGAGTTTTGGCGGGGTCGGGTGCTTCACGTCGTACAACACTCCGATCTGACCTTGTGCGACCCAGGCTGTGCGGCCGACGCTCGCGACCGCACTGGGCGCGAGCATGTTGCTACGAATCGTCTCGACCAGAGCCTTGTCACCTCGAACGCTGACGCGATCGAGAGTGCCGGCGGCTTCGACCATCAGGAAAGTATTTCCGGTGACGGGACGCATGCCGTCGGGATGTGTGATCGGGCGCGAAGGGCTCAATTTGACGACCTTGCCGGCCGTGGAATTCTTCACGTCGATGCGGAAGAGTCCGCTGCCCTGGTACGTGTTGGCATACAGGTTGCCATCGGCGCCGAACGCAATGCCATCGATGTCCGCCAACTGCGGATCGCTCACCCAAACTTCCAGAGTATGCGAGTCCATGCTCAAGCGAAGAACGCGCGCACCGTACTCATCGCTGACATAGACCCGGCCATCCTTGGCTACTGCGATGTCGTTGCAGAGTGGGTGATTGCCGGGGAAGGGTGCGCTGATTTTGCCTGCGCCGGTTTTGAGGTTGAATCCCTTCAGGGCTGAGCCGGCTCCGGATCCAGGCGAGACAATTCCGTCGGAGGCGAGATCGTTCGAGCAGGTCCACAGCATTCCCGCGTGCTCGTCCACCAACACTCCGAAGATAGAGCGCGTGCCAAAGGTGGTTGGCGCGATCCACGCTGTCGGCGTCGACGAGCCGGGCGCTACGCGCACTACGCCACCCATCTTCGCGCTGCCTATGAAGAGCGTTCCGTCCGAACTCGCCGCGAGACTCTCCGGAAAGGCCAGATCGCCGGGCAGGGTGATGGCCGAGGCGGGGCGGGCGGCGGGCGCCCCCAGGGTTACGGTCCCGCCAATGACGGTCAGTCCCGACAGGCCCGCTACGAACGCGTGACGAAAGCTCATGGGGCGCCTCCGATTTCGCAGCTCATTTGCACCCAGAACGTGCGCTATGCGGGATAAGATATCACGGAGCACCCCTGCAATATTGGCACCCGGGTGACGGTCTTTGATGCGTGGGCCACTTTTCGCGGGCACGGGTCCGCAGGCATTGGCCCAGCGCGACGAGGAATGCATGACGCTTCTGATTCTCTCTTATGTTGGCGGCATTCTGACGATCCTGAGTCCGTGCGTGTTGCCGGTGCTGCCTTTTGTATTTGCCCGGGCCGGAAGGCCGTTCATCAGCAGCATCTTGCCGATGCTCATCGGCATGGCGCTGACTTTCGCGCTCGTGGCGACGCTCGCGGCGGTTGGTGGCGGCTGGGTTGTCCAGGCAAACGAGTACGGACGCATTGCCGCGATGGTGTTGCTCGGGATCTTCGGGTTACTGCTGTTGTGGCCCCGCCTGGCAGACCATCTCACGCAACCGTTGGTTGCTTTGGGCAATCGCCTGTCGCAATCCGCGGGGCAGGAGGGCGAGCGGGGTTCTGTTGTCGGTTCTGCCGTACTCGGCGTGGCCGTCGGCTTTTTATGGGCCCCCTGTGCTGGCCCGATTCTCGGCCTGATTCTGACAGGTGCCGCGCTGCAGGGAGCCAACGCCGGCACGACACTGTTGTTACTTGCCTATGCGGCCGGCGCTGCGACCTCGCTCGCGTTGGCACTTCTTGTTGGAGGGAGGGTGTTTCTATTTTTGAAGCGCTCGTTGGGGGCCGGTGAATGGGTGAGACGCGGGTTGGGAGTCGCGGTACTCGCCGCGGTAGCCGCCATCGCGCTGGGGCTGGATACGGGGCTTCTGACGAGGGTGTCATTGGCGGGTACGTCGCGGATCGAGCAGGCGCTCGTTGAGAAGGCGGGGCCGACGCGTGGACGTCCGGGCGGAGCGATGACCGGTGGGGCCATGACGGGTGGCGCGATGAATGGCGGTGCAACGACCGGCGGCGCCATGAACGGCGGCGCGATGGCCGGCGGCGGCGCGATGGCCGGCGGTGGCGCGATGCAGATGTCCGCGCACGGTGGCCAGACACTCCCCAACGAGGGTGAGCTGCCGCCTCTCACCGGCGCGGTCGCATGGCTGAACTCGCCGCCGCTGACACCTGAGGGCCTGCGTGGCAAAGTCGTGTTGGTTGATTTCTGGACCTATTCCTGCATCAACTGCCTGCGGACACTGCCGTACGTGCGCGCCTGGGCCAGTAAATACAAGGATCACGGTCTCGTCGTGATTGGCGTGCACACGCCCGAGTTTGCGTTCGAGAAGAACGTCGATAACGTCCGACGCGCCGTCAAGGATCTCGGAATCATGTACCCGGTGGCTGTAGATAACAGCTACGCCATCTGGGGCGCGTTCTTCAACAACTACTGGCCGGCGGACTACTTCGTCGACGCCCAAGGCCAGATTCGCTCGCACGAATTCGGCGAGGGCAACTACGATAAATCCGAACGCCTGATTCAGACTCTGCTCAACCAGGCAGGTTTCACCAACGTACCCGCCGATCTTGTCGCTGCACGCGGGCAGGGCGTTGAGGCGGCGCCGGACGAGCAGCAGGTCAAGTCGCCGGAGACTTACGTTGGCTACGCGCGCGCCGAGAATTTCGCCAACATGGGCGTGCTCGTCAAAGATCACCCCAACACGTACTCGGCGCCGACCCTGTCGCAGTTGAACCAATGGGGGTTGGGCGGTGTCTGGACGATAGAGGGTGAAAGGGCGATCCTGGACAGCGTGCCGGGTCGCATCGTGTTTCGCTTTCACGCCCGGGATCTGCATCTCGTGCTGGGGCCCACCGCGGATGGTAAACCGGTGCGCTTCCGGGTATTGCTCGATGGCAAAGCTCCGGGGGAGGCTCACGGAGTCGACGTCGATGCCACGGGCGCGGGAACTGTCGGCAGCCAGCGCCTTTATCAGCTCATCCGGCAGACGGGTCCGGTGCAGGACAGGACCTTCACCATCGAATTCCAGGATGCCGGTGTACAGGCTTTCTCGTTCACCTTTGGCTAGTTTGCGTAGGAGAATACTCGATGAGTAACCCAGGCGAAAAAGCAGGGGGTCCCGTGCGGGCCGGTCTCGCGCGGACGGGTCTCACGCGTCGCGATGTATTGCGCGACAGCGCGCTGTCGCTAGGCCTTCTCGGGGTGATCGGCGTCCGTAGCGGTTGGGCGGCCGACATCGCCGCGCAATCGGCGCCTTTTGTGATGATCGAAAACTTCTCCGCCGCCGGACAGAGCCAGGGTGTGGCGCGCCTGGCAAAGATCCACAAGACCGACGCTCAGTGGCGGCAACAGTTGTCCGCGGACTCCTTCGTCGTCACTCGTCAGGCCGGGACCGAGCGGGCCTTCAGCGGAGCCCTTTGGAAGCAGCACGCGGATGGGCTCTATCATTGCATCTGTTGTGATACCACGGTCTACGACTCGAAGACGAAGTTCGAGTCCGGCACCGGCTGGCCGAGCTTCTGGGAGCCGAAATCGAAGCACAACATCGTCGAAACCGTGGATCGAAGTTACGGCATGTCACGTACCGCGGTCTCGTGCGCTCTGTGCGACGCGCATCTCGGCCACGTGTTTGACGACGGCCCGAAGCCAACTGGCTTGCGTTACTGCATGAATTCCGTGGCGCTACGCTTCGCCCCGCGAGCCTAGGAGGTTCCCGGCTCAGGCAACGAGGAGCCACTGACCGAAATCGGCGGTACCTAACACCGAGCGGAAGCCGTCCGGCACACCCTCGTGCAGCACGGACTTCAGCAAGCCGTGAACGCCGAGCGAGCCGAGCTCACGCCACATCGCATCGGATAGAGAGCCGCCCTGCGACGCCCCCTGCATGATCAGCGCCAGCAGGTACAACACGATGAGAAAGTTGAAAGCGGTGGTCAGGTCATAAGGGTAGGAGTACGTCTTGCAGAAGAGTGTGTTCTGCAAGATCCCGGACATGATCGGCTGATCGAGAATCTCCATCGTGGCCAGTTCCGCGGGGACCTGTTGCGGGAGGGCTCTCAATGTGGCGCGATCCCAGCCGAGAACCTTCGTGAGCATGCCGCGGAGTACTTCACGCAACTCGGTGGTGATGACGACAGGCGGCTCCGCCAACCAGCGGTTCATATCCACCGATTCGTTACTCCGCAGGGCTCCTAGAAGCCGGACTCCGACGTAGAGACGCTTGCGCATCGGCAGCGCCGCCGTAGCGAGTATCTCGCACAGCCCCTTCTCGATGTCGCGAAACTGCTCCCAGGCGATGTCCACTCCCGGAGCGAGACGAAACCCTTCGGGTCGGCGCGGCTCGGCCTGCGCGAGCCGCTCGCGCAGATCGTCATCACGGTCGGTCAATGGGACGCCCAGTCCCTGGCGCGCCGCGCCGCAAATCGGACTCGTCGCTACGGCGAGCCCTTCAGGCGTCCTCGCGTACGCGAAGGGAAAGATGGAACAGGGCCCGAACGGCTGGCGACCGAGAGTCTGATGAACGAGGCATTGATTCCGGGCGCCGAGAAACCGACAGGTTTCATTCAAAGACTTCAGTTGCAGTGTGCCGTCGGGGCGTACCGGCAGTCGCGTGCCCACGAGCTCGGGCCGCAGGGTCTCCCACGGCATGGCATCGATGACCTGTTGAGCCTCCGGTGGAATCGTGATCTCGAAATCATGTCGGCAGCAGTCGGTGCTCATCTGGCAACCGAAGCGTGCACCGGGGAGGGTGCTGATTTTGAGGGGCGAGCGCCAATAGAGGCGGAAGTAGCTCGCATCCAGCAGGGCGCGCGCTCGAGCGGGCTCGGTCGCGCGCATCCAACCGTAGTCGGCGGCCGACCGCAACAAGCCATCGCGGTAGGACCAGGACTCGACGCGTGACGCGAGGGTGCACCAACCAACTCGCCGCACCCCTGTCTCGGTCCGCAGGCCCAGGGCAACGATGAGGGGGCGCTGCTCGCGCTCTTCCCGCACTTCAAACCAGGCGACCCTTTCGGGGGCATCGGTGTCCGCAGGGACGCTCAGGAGTGCTGCGCGGCTAAATCTTGGGAGCGTATCCCGGCCTTCGAGGCTCAGTTCACGGTGCCTGCTCGCAAAGCTGTCCGGCTCGATCGCTCCAGCCCTTCCAATCCCCTCGGGATAGCGAACGAGGGCATCCGCCGAGTGCAGGGCATGGAGGGCAGTCCCCCCTTCCGGGTCGCCGAGTGCGGCCAGAAACGCGTCCAGGACATCTTCAA
>DATBCZ010000409.1:0-9656 GCA_036270175.1 Steroidobacteraceae bacterium
GCAAGAATCTCATAGCCGCTTGCCGTGCCGAAGGCCTGACGGTCTTCGCACCCGATGTGTCGATGATCGGTAACGGCGGTGGCGCCGTCCACTGCATGTGTCAGGCGCTGCACCGCGACCCGGTCTAGGCGACCACGCCTACGCGGCCCGGCCTAGTTCACCGGCACCTTGAAAGTGCGTGTGAAAAATTCGGCCGTGGCCTCGTCAGCGCGGAGCCAGGTGGCGCCGCGCAGGAAGCCATGGATCTCGTTGGGGATGACGATCTCCTCAAAAGGTACATCGTGCATTCTCAGCCGGCGCGCCAGGTCTACCGTCTGCTGAAACGGCACGTTGCGGTCGTCGTCGCCCTGAATGAGGAGCACGGGAGATTTCCAACCGTCGACGCTGGCGTCGGGTGAGGACTCCCACGCCACCCTGGTAGCCTCTTCGCGATCGCCTTTTTCATAGCGTGTTTCGACCTTTCCCGCGAGCTCGTCCATGAGTCGCGACCAGTCGTGAACGCCGTGCAAGTCGACTCCCGCCGCGAAAATGTCCGAGTTTCGGGCGAGCGCAAGGGCAGTTAGAAGCCCTCCGTAAGAGCCACCCCAGATGCCGATTCTTTTCGCATCCACACCGGGTAGTGTGCTCAGGAAATGGGCGCCCGCGACCACGTCCTGGTATTCAGAGGAGCCGGCGGGGCCCGCATGATCGGGTTGCTGGAACGCGCGGCCGTAACCGATGCCCAGCCGGTAGTTCACTGACAACACGATGAAACCGTGTGCCGCGAGATACTGATTTACGGCGTAGGCATTGCTGTAGTACTGCATGTAATGCCAGCCGAGAAGCATCTGCCGTGGCGGTCCGCCATGTACGAAAATGATGCCAGGCTTCGAACCGCCGTTTCCGGCTCCCGCCGCGGCCGCGCTCTGTTCAAACACCTGCCCATGCACCAGCGTTCCGTCCGCGGCCTTGAAAGTGACAGGTTTGGGTGTCGCGAGATCCGCAACCGGAAAGCCCGACGGAAGGGCACCCACGTCGAGTGCGGCTCTATGCTTTCCGTCGATACCCACGATGGCGACCGCCGGCGGCTGCTGTGCGCTAGTCGATATGAAGGCTATCGTTCGCTCGCTGGCCGCGACCGGTTGCCATTCGAGCGTCTCTCCGGACGTGAGCGCTTCCGGCCCCACGTCGCGCCGTTGGCGCTTCGCGGGATTCCCTCCGCTGCCCCACGTCGCCCCGTCGGGGCTTCGCGGGATTTCCTTCACTGCGTTTCGGTCACGCTCCGGTTGCCCCGGATGGTCGACCGGAACACGAAACAGGTGCCTGCGATCGCCGTCGCCCGAGGTCGTTCCGGTGTTAGCGCTATAGATCATGAAGCGGCGGTCGCGGCTTTCGGTGACGTGCTCGACCATGAATGCGCCGGGCGTGAGTAACGTCAGCGCGCCACCGGCGGCGGCAACTGAATACAGGTGCGGCCAGTCATCGAGATAAGCCAGAAAGACCAGCTGATCCCTGAAACCCCAATGCAGATTGGCCTCGCCTTCGACCTCAGGATAAGACCCCGCGAGCGTATTCGGGCTCTGCCATACGACGTGGCCGGCGGCATCGCCGGCATTCGCTACCCACACGGACCACGGGTGCGGTGTCTGCTTCAGCAATGGCTCCGGCGGACCTCCATTTCCCGGTCGACGGACAAAGGCGATT
Source organism: Steroidobacteraceae bacterium (assembly GCA_036270175.1). GTDB lineage: Bacteria > Pseudomonadota > Gammaproteobacteria > Steroidobacterales > Steroidobacteraceae > 13-2-20CM-66-19. The sequence goes on from DATBCZ010000409.1 coordinate 1,684, forward strand.
CGCGCACCGTCCGGCGACCAGCGCGGCGAAAGGTCTCTCCCGGTTGACGGGGCCAGGTAGACGATCGGCTGCTCCTTCCTCGTGAATACGCCAATGAAGGCGTGATCACCGCGGTTCGACACAAAGGCGAGCTGGCTGCCATCCGGCGACCACTGCAGGTCGCTGTTCTTGCCCCGATCAAAAAACAGCCGCTCTGGCTTCCCCTCGCCAGCGAGTCCAACAGTCCAGACGTGGTCATCCTTCGTGTAGGCGAGCTGCCCGCGCGAGGAGATCGCGGGTGTGTCCCCCTCCGCGATCTTTACCGGGGCGCCTCCGGTCAACGGCACCGTCCAGATTGTCGTCAGCGGCTGCTCGGGAGAGGAGGTTGGATCGGGCGCGAGATTCCCCTCGGCCGGCCAATTCGCATCGTGATCGCCGCCGCGTACGTATACGAGGCGTCTGCCATCTGGGGCGAAAGTAAGCTGCGTAATTTCCTGCCCATCGTCCTCGGTGTAATGGGTGAGTTGAGTCGCGACGAAGTCGGGCTCGTGCGCGAACCAAACATTCCGGACGCCGTCCACGTTGCGTACCCATGCAATCTCGTCACCACGCTCGGCGGAAGCCAGCTCGGTCGCATAAGGGTAGTGGAGCACCTGTGCCATCGTGAAAGCGGCGTGTGCCACCGCCGCCTGGAGGGCGGAGAGTCCCAGAATAAGTCCGAGGAAAGCGCTGGTGAGCGGGCGGATCGTGCGCATGAACAACTCCGGATCTGACTCGCAGCGAGTGTAACGTAGGAGATTCTCAGCCGCTCGTCCCTGGCAGGGTCCCGGTCGCCCCGGGAGAATTGTGTCGTACGGAGACTAGGGTAGGATCGAGCGATGGCAAGCAAGCCACGTCCACTCTGGCCTCTGTACATGCCGTTGGTGGCGCTCTTCGGCGCCTATAACGGCATCAACCAGATGATCGCCTTACGCGGGGTCAAGTCGATCGCGCAGTGGAAGCCTTTCGTCTGGGAATTGACCAGCATACTCGTAATCGGCGCGCTGGTTCCGCTCGTCATGCGCTTCGAAAATCGCTTCAGGCTGGATGCACGGCCACGCACCGGAGTCGCGCTCGCGCACCTCGCCGGCGCGGTGGTGTTCTCGGTGGCGCATACGACGATCATGGTGCTTTTTCGCAAGCTCATCTATGCGGGCGCCGGCGAAGTTTATACGTTCGGAAACGTGTTCATACAGGGTTTCTACGAGCTGCAAAAAGATCTCATCACCTATGCGACAATTCTGGTCGTCGTGTTTGCCATCAGGGAATTCCGCGTCCGGCGCGCGGGTGAGTTGCGTGCCGCACAGCTGGTATCGGAGCTCAGCGAGGCGCGGCTCCGGCACCTGACCACCCAGGTCGAGCCGCATTTTCTGTTCAACTCCCTGAACGCCATCTCGAACCGTATGCACGAGGACGTCGCGGCCGCGGATCGGATGATCACCCAGCTCGGCGATCTGCTGCGGGCCGCCTACGAAACCGACCGCGACATGCTGGTGCCGCTCGAGCGCGAGTTAGGCTGGCTGCGGGGTTACGCGGGCATGATGGCCGAGCGCTTTCGGGGCCAGCTTGCCTTCGAGGTCGAAGTCGAGCCCGGGTTGGAAACGACCCAGGTCCCGCGTTTGCTGTTGCAACCCCTCGTGGAGAATGCCCTGCGCCATGGTCTGGGTGACGGCCGCGGCCGATTGCACGTCGACGTACGGCGCAACGGCCGTCGGTTGCAATATACCGTCAGCGACGATGGTGCCGGACTTCCTGCCGACACCCCGATTGCGCCCGGTACGGGTCTTTCCAACGTCTCGCGGCGCCTCGAGCTGTTGTTCCCCGGTGATCACACATTCGACCTGGCTGCGCGTACGCCCCGTGGTGTCGTGGTGACTGTGAATTTCCCGGTAGCGGCATGACTTACTCGGTTGTCATTATCGAAGATGAGCCTCCCGCGCGTGCCAAGCTCGGGCGTTTCCTCGCGGAGTTGCAGGACTTTCGTGTTGAGTCCGAGGCTGCGACGGTGGAGGAGGGTATCGCTGCCGTCGCCGCAGCCGTGCCGGACGTGATCTATCTCGACATTCAGCTCGGGACGCGCAGCGGTTTCGATGTGCTCGACGGACTACGCGACATCGCGTCGCCGCTCGTTGTGTTCACGACTGCATATTCGGAGTACGCCGTGCGCGCTTTCGAGGTCCAGGCGGTCGATTACCTGCTGAAGCCCTTTGACAGGGATCGCTTCCAGCGGAGTGTGGAGCGCATTCGAGCCGCGCTGGGCGAGCCCGATCACAGCGATCTGGAGGAACGGGTGCGACGGCTGCTGGCGGGAGTTCCTGGCCGGCCCGTGGCCGCGCGGCAGATCCTGGTGCGGGAAGCGGAGCGAGCGTTCTTTCTTTCCGTGGAGGACATTCAGAGAATTTCCGCCGCCGGCAACTACGTGGAAGTGCAGGCGGCCGGCAAAGTTCACCTGGTGCGCGACTCACTCACGAGCTTCGTCGCACAGCTCGATCCTGCCGAATTTCTTCGCGTCCATCGGTCTCACGTGGTACGGGTGGGCTTCATCGCCGAGCTGCGCCCGATGTTTCATGGTGACTATGAGCTCGTATTGCGCGATGGCCAGACTCTGGCGCTGAGTCGGCGTTACAAGGCACTTCTGCCCCCGGCCATCCGTGATCGTCTTTGAGTTGCGGCAGACAGGCGGAGCTCAGGCGTGTGTCAGAGCCGACTGGCGCCTCTGCAGGAAGCGACGGACCGCGGGGTCTCGCTCGAGGCCGATCGCCACCTCGTATGCGTGATGCGCGCTTACCGAGGCTCCCGTTCGAGCCAGTAACTCCGCGCGAGCGGCCCAGAACGGCTGATACTCCTTCAAGCGCGGGTCGCCAGTGAGATGCTCCAGTGATTCCAGGCCGGCGGCTGCGCCGGCCACTTCAGCGAGCGCGAGCGCACGATTGATGGCGACGACCGGTGAGCCTGACAACTCCATGAGCACGTCGTAGATCTGCACGATCTCGGTCCAGTTAACCTGCCCAGTGCGCCGGCGATGCACGTGCGCTGACTGCAGCGCGCCCTCGAGCTGGTAGCGGCCGATGGAATCCAGCGAGCTTGCGCGGCTCAGAAGTAACTCGCCCGCGCAGATCATGTCCAGGTTCCACAGCCCCATGTTTTGCTCGGCCAGAGGCACGTAATCACCCAGGGCGTTGCGTCGAGCGGGGCGCCGCGCTTCCACGTGAAGCATGAGGGCGACCAAACCCAGGGTTTCCGGCTCATTCGGCAGCAGTTGTGCCAGCAGTTGCCCCAGAAACAGGGCTTCTTCGGCCAGGTCGCGGCGTGCGGCATCGGTGCCGCCAGAATCGACCCAGCCCTCCGAGAAAGCGGCATAGATGGCGTCCAACACTGCTCCCAGCCGCCCTGGCAACTCCTCACGCTCCGGAATACGAAAAGGAATCCCGGCCTGCCGGATCTTGTCCTTGGCTCGAACGAGCCGTTGGCCCATGGCCGCTGGCGAGGTGAGAAACGCCGAGGCAATCATTGCCGCGTCGAGCCCGAGCAGTGTCTGCAGGATCAGCGGCGCGCGGACCCCCGCATCGATCGCCGGATGCGCGCAGGCAAACATCAATGCGAGACGTTGGTCAGGAATCTCCACGGCATTGGCGGTGCTCGCGTTGGTGGCGGTTTCCAACTCCTCCGCGAGCCTTTGCAATTCACCGCTGGCCAGGTCTCCCGTGCGCCGGCGCCGCGCGAAGTCGATCAGCTTGCGACGTGCGGCGGTCAACAGCCAGCCTTCCGGGTTGGCCGGGCAACCGTTCACGGGCCAATCCGCTAGCGCCGCGGCGAACGCTTCCGATAACGCGTCCTCGACCGAAGCCACGTCGCGCGTTCGCGCGGAAAGAAAGGCGACGAGCTTGCCGTAACTGCGGCGCGCGACTGCGTCCGCCGTGCTCCGTGCCTGCTCGCCGCCTTCGCCGAGGCTCATGAGTTGGATCCGGCGCGCCGCCAGGGTCTACATGACCCAGAGCGGACGCACCTCGACCGTGCCGTGACCCGAGGCCGGGCAGCGCGCCGCCCACGAGAGCGCCGAGTCTAGATCCGGCACGTCGATGAGAAAGTAGCCTCCCAATTGCTCCTTCGTCTCCGCGTAGGGGCCGTTGAGCACCTGCGTTTTGCCGTTCGTGACCTTTACCGTCGTCGCGGTCGAGGTCGGCTGCAGCCGACCCGAAGCCTTCAGGGCGTCTGATTTTGTCAGTGCCTCCATGAACGACTTGTAGGCCGCGAGGCCTTGACCCTGCTGCTCAGGGGTCATCTTGAGGAATGCATTGTGGTCCGTATAAAGCAGCAACATGTATTGCATGGGGAGTCTCCGGTCCAGTTCTTCAGGCGAGCACCATGCTTCGCCAGCACAATGACGCCCGGGTTACGGCGACTTCGACATTACCAGGAACCTTCTGAGCCGGCGGCTGCCCTAAGCAGTCCCACGGCCCCTACAGCTATACTTATCAAAACCACCCCGGTGCGTTCCGCTTGTAACTAATAATTCATGAACCAGAAATCGGGCCATGAGCCGACTTAACGGGGGCTACGCCGCGCTCGCGGTCGTGCTTTTCATCACCGTATCCGTGAGCGGCTGCAGTTCGCCGCCGCGGCCGGGTGAGAAGGGGGGGCACCTCATCCAGCCCCCGACCACCGAAGGACCTTTCTGCGCGCGCCATCCGTTCGGTGAGGTGAAGAGCGGCCCGGTGCAGCGCTCGATGACGCAGAGCTCCACCGAGTCGGTGGCGATCGCCTCCGATGATCATCCGTCGGATGCCGGGAAGCTCATCGTGCTGGATCATCCGTTGGAGCCGCTGCCGCTGGAGGTCGCCAGGATCCGTCGGGGCGTGGTGAAGCGCTTCACCGGAAAGTTCATCAAGGACGGGCTCATTGCCTGGTCGGCAGTCGATCTCGAGCGGCTGGTTGCCGTCTCGGTCGAACGCCGCGTATTCGACTTCCGCGCTCACCAGTCACGGCCGGTTCCCAATCCCGTGTTTTCCCAGGTGGAGCAATTGAGCTTCGCGCGCAAGTGGAGTGACAGCCAGCGGACCGAGGTGGAGGTGATCAAGGTCTTTCCGATCACACTCATAGAGGCGCAGCTATTCGTCTGTGCCGCGAACCCGTCGTGGGCGGACAAAAACGCCCAGGGTGACGACGGCGGACCGGACGAGATGGCGGATGGCGTCACGGATGTGTTTCTGCTCGACCGGCGTCAGGCGCAGGACCTCTCTTACAAGTACGTCAAGCCCATCGATATGACGGAAAACCTCGCCAGCATTCTCGGCAGCGTCTGGCAGCACGCCCCCCAAGGGCCGATCTGGTGAGCGGCACGACCGCCAGTTCCGGCGGCTCCGACACGCCACAGCGCACGCGCATGTGAACTCGATTACCGCAACATGGCCGTTGCTCCTGGGTATGGGGGTGTTGATGTTGGGGGCGGGCCTGCAGGGCACGCTGCTCGGCTTACGCGCTACCCTCGAAGGATTCCCCACTCCCGTAACCGGCATCATCATGTCGTGTTACTACGTGGGTTATCTTCTGGGCACCTCGGCCGCGCCGCGCCTGCTGCGGCAGATCGGACCGATCCGGGTGTTCGCCGTCCTGGCGGCCGTCGCGTCCGCCTCCATTCTCGTGCAAGCGGCGTTTGTGCAGTCCACCATCTGGGCCGTCATGCGCTTGCTTTCCGGTGTGTGCTTCGCCGGTATCTACGTCGTTGCGGAGAGTTGGCTCAATGACCGTGCCAGCAAGACGAATCGCGGCCGGCTGCTCGCCGTCTACATGCTCGTGTTGTATGTCGGGCTCGGTGCCGCGCAGTTCCTGCTGATCCTGGCAAATCCCAGCACGCCGACACCCTTCATGCTGGTGTCGGTATTGATCTCGCTGTCGATGGTGCCGATAGCCCTGTCGGCAACGCAGGTTCCGGAGCCCGCGTTGCCAAAGAAGGTGAGCTACGGCGATCTCTACCGCAACTCGCCGCTCGGGGTCGTGGCGGTTTCGGTCTCGGGCATGATCTCCTCGATCATCTTCTCGATGGGCCCGGTATATGCACGGCTGAGTGGCCTGGGAAACTCCGGTATCGCGACCTTCATGGCCGTCAGCATCCTGGCGGCGGTCCTGACGCAATATCCGGTCGGCAGACTTTCAGATCGAACGGACCGCCGCACTGTGATCGCTGCCGTCTGTACGTTGGCCACCCTCGTCGCCGGCAGCATAGTGGCGTTTGGCAGTGACATGCCACGTGCGCTGTTTCTACTGCTCACCGCGTGCTTCAGCGGGTCCGCGCTCACGCTGTACTCACTGTCCGTGTCACATGTAAACGATAAGCTCGAACCCGCGCAGATGGTGGCCGCGAGCAGCGCTTTGCTGCGCCTGAATGGCTGTGCCGCGGCTTTCGGTCCGGTATTGGCAGGCAGTTTGATTGCTGCCTTCGGACCGCCGGCCTACTTCACGACACTCGCGACACTGACGGGTGCGCTCACCATTTACGATTTGTGGCGCAAGAGCCGCCGTAAACCGGTGCCGCCCGCGCAGAAGGGTCCGTTCATCAACGCACAGCCTCAGGGTATGGTGGCCCCGATCGTGACCGGCGCCCGAGTCGAGGCCATGTCGACGACGGTGCACCAGGCGTCGAAGACAGGCTCGACGGGAATCTGATCCGCGCGCATCGACTCCGGCGGCCCGCCAACACCGACGACCGGAGAGCCCGACCAACTGCGTGGCAGCCAAAAGCGCTGCGGACCGGCGCCATGCATAACAACCAACGGCAGACCCAACGCCGCAGCGGCGTGCGCAGGGCCCGTATCCACCGAGATCATGCTGTGAGACGCCTCGCAGAGTGCAAACAACCGCCGCAGTCCGACGCCCGCGACGACTACCGAGTCGAGTGCCGCGGCAGCCTTTACCTCCTGCAGCATCTTCACTTCTTCGTCGGAGCCGCGGAGCATGATGAGTGCCTCGGGCATCCGCGCATGGACCTTCTGCAACAGAGAAACCCAACGCTCGATCGGCCATGCCTTGTCGTCGGTCTTCAAGCGTCGCCACCGCTCGCGACGGCGGCTCATACTTCGATGGTTGCCCGGCTGGACCATGACAATGGGCCGGCCCGACCAGCCCTGGCCGCGCAGCCACGCATCCAACTCGACCCGATCGGCGTTCTCCACCCGCAGGCGCGGGGCCCACGCGGACGTCTCTATCGGTAACGGGTAGTCGGCTGCGCTCAAGATCGGCGGAGTCTGCTTCCCGAGGTTGACGAGGCGATCCACGGAGTGATGGATTGTCTGGGGCACCTCCTTCATGAACACGCAGCGCGCGGGATCCACGCGGCTGAGCGACAGCATTCGCCGTATCCGCGGAAGTTGCCGGTAATGGTGCTCGCAGATGTAGATAGGGCCGGGATGACTCTCCCGCAACGCGCGGGCCACCCGGGGCCATTGCCGAGTGAGCGGGAAGGGAAAATGCCGTCCGAAGGACCAGATGTTTGCGACGTCGGGATTGCCGACGTAGACGGCGGAATTCCACGATCCGGCCCCGATGACGTTGCACGGCCGATGGAAGCGGCGATGCAGGAAATTCAGGAGCGCGGTCTGCATGACGGCATCGCCGAGCCGGGCGAAATACAGCACGGTCGGTTGCAGGGGAGGCGCTGGCGAGGGTTTCGGAAGGGCGGTATCGGTGTTCAAGCGGCAGCGCGGCGGTATCGGGGGGGTCTGGCGACCTTGCCGGCTTACTGTAGCAGCGGCCGGTCGACGGTGACCAGTCTTGCCCCGTCCCGGGGCGCTTCCGTGGCAAAATTCACGCGAGAACCGCCGAAACCGACCTAAGAGCCACCGATGTCTACCGAAACACCCTCGAATGCGGAAGCTTCCAAGCGGCGCAAGGTCACCACGGCCCGTCTGGCCGAGATGAAGGCGCGGGGCGAGAAGATCGCGATGCTCACGGCGTACGAT
>DATBCZ010000410.1:0-4041 GCA_036270175.1 Steroidobacteraceae bacterium
ACACCGCCCCGTGCCGGGACCGTACGCACGACGGTGCTGAGCAATCGCCGCCAGACACTCGCCGTCCTGGGCTATATAGGGGCGGAGGCCACCACTTTCGAGAGGCTGGCTCTAGCTGGAAGGATGCTCAAGGAAGTCGGCTCGCGCGATCCGGAGACCCTGGGCCTCATGGCACTAGGGCCTGTGTCTTCCAAGCAGGGCGCGCCAGCGCAGGCCGCGCTCGACGCGCTGCTGGCCGGCGCTCTCGCGCATGCGTTTCCTTTACCAACCTTGCGCGCGCCGTCAACGGACGAACGCCGCATAAAACAGATCATTCTTCACGGCTATGAGGGCGGTGACACACGCTATGGGTCGGCCGTCGCTGGCGGCACCAATCTGGCACGCTGGCTGACATCACTCCCACCCAACATCCTGGATTCGCGTGGTTATCATCGTGCGATTGCCGAACTGGCGCGCAACCATGGCCTCGGCTTCAAGTGGTTGGACGAAGCAGCGCTGCGTCGCGCGGGTGCTGGCGCATTTCTCGCTGTGTCCGCCGCGAATGAGCAGCGAGTCGCAGGCATCGCACATCTGAAGTATCGTCCGGCGCGTCGCAATGCTGCGGCAAGCGCCCCGGACATCGCCCTCGTCGGCAAGGGCATTCTCTTCGACACCGGCGGCGTGAATCTGAAGCCGCATCGCTCGATGCTCGACATGCACACAGACATGGGCGGTAGTGCGGTAGCACTCGCGACGCTCATCGCGTTGGCGGAGCTCCGCGCGCCCCTGGCAGCCGACGCGTGGCTCGCGATCACTGAAAACAACATCGGCCCGAGCGCTTACCGTCCGCAGGAGGTCGTGCGGGCTGTGAACGGCGTCACAATTCAAGTCATTCATACGGATGCCGAAGGCCGTATGGTGCTCGCTGACACGCTGGCGCTGGCCGCGCGCACCAAGCCAAAGTTCATGATCGACTTCGCGACGCTCACGGGTGCCGCTGTATACGCTCTCACGGAGCGCATGAGCGGCGTCTTCACCAACCGCCCGGCGCTCGTGGAGCGACTCGTCGAGGCCGGTCGCGCGAGCGGCGAGCGCGTCTGGAATTTTCCCTTCGACGCGGACTACGACTCTGATCTCGAGAGCAAGGTGGCGGACATCGTGCAGTGTGCGGTCGAAGGCAAAGGCGACCACATTCTTGCAGCCCGTTTTCTCAACCGTTTCGTTCCAAAGGACATTCCCTGGGTGCACGTGGACCTGTCTTCCTCCACCCGCACCGGCGGACTCGGGCACATCAACACCGAGGTAACCGGCTTCGGCGTCCGCTACGCGCTCGAGCTCATCCTCAAACAGAACATACTCGATTGAACACGCTCACCCTACGACGCCCGGACGATTGGCATCTGCATCTGCGCGATGGCGCGGCACTGCAAGCCGTGCTGCCATTCACCGCCGCGCGTTTCGCGCGCGCGATTGTCATGCCGAACCTCAAGCCGCCGGTCACGACAACCGAGCAGGCGCTCGCCTATCGCGGCCGCATACTCGATGCGCTACCCGCCGGCGCGCAGTTCGAGCCGCTGATGACGTTGTATCTGACCGACCGTACCAGCCCGGCGGAGGTCGACCGCGCCAAGGCCAGCGGCCTGGTCCGCGGATTCAAACTCTACCCGGCCGGCGCGACGACCCATTCCGACGCGGGCGTCACCGACATCCGCAAGGTCGAATCCGTGTTGGCCAGGATGAGCGAAGTGGGCCTCGTCCTGCAGGTTCACGGCGAAGTCACGGATCCGGACGTCGATGTGTTCGATCGTGAGGCCCGCTTCATCGACAGCGTGCTGACACCGACGGTCGAGCGATTCCCCGGCCTGAAAATCGTCTTCGAGCATGTCACGACGAGCGCCGCCGCCCGATTCGTCCTGCATGCGCGCGAGGGTGTTGCCGCGACGGTGACTCCGCAACATCTGATGATGAATCGGAACGCCCTGTTCACGGGCGGTATCCGGCCCCACCTTTATTGCCTGCCGGTGCTGAAGACCGAGCCCGACCGCCGCACGCTGCTCGAGGTGATCGCGAGCGGTAATCCGCGGTTTTTTCTCGGCACCGATAGTGCGCCGCATGCGCGGCACACGAAGGAGAATGCGTGCGGGTGCGCGGGAATCTTCTCGGCGCATGCGGGTATCGAGCTGTATGCGGAAATCTTCGAGGCCATCGGCGCGCTGCCAAAGTTGGAGGGATTCGCGTCGCACTTCGGCGCCGACTTCTATGGCTTGCCGCGAAACTCGGAAAGGATCACCCTCATCAAGGACGAATGGGACGTTCCGGCGCACTATCCGTTCGGTTCCGGCGAGATCGTGCCCCTGCGGGCGGGCGAGCGGATTGCCTGGCGCATGGCGAATGGGAGTATGCATGAACGAAGCTGAGTTGATGGCGCAACGCCTTGCGGCAGCGCGCCTCATGGCACGACGCTTCCGAGGCTTTCTGCCTGTCGTCATCGACGTAGAGACCGGAGGATTTCACGCTGCAACCGACGCCCTCTTAGAAATCGCGGCCGTCATTATCGAGATGGATACCGACGGGACGCTGCGGCGCGGGCCTACACACAGCTATCACGTGAAGCCCTTCGAGGGCGGCCGCCTGGACCCGGCGGCTCTATCGATTACGGGTATCGACCCGCATCACCCGTTGCGCCCGGCTTTGCCCGAACGGGACGCGTTACAAAGAGTCTTCCGCGAAATCCGCCACGCCGTACGCGACTACAACTGCCGCCGCGCCATTCTCGTGGGGCATAACGCCGCTTTCGATCTCGGGTTTCTGAATGCCGCGGTGAACCGGGCCGACGTAAAGCGGAATCCCTTTCATCCCTTCTCGAGTTTCGACACGGCGACCCTGGCGGGCGCCGCACTGGGACAGACGGTATTGGCCAAGGCCGTGACAGTGGCGGGTCTGACCTGGGACTCGAGCAGCGCGCACTCTGCTTCCTACGATGCAGAGCTCACCGCGGACCTGTTCTGCATCATTTCAAATCGCCTGCGTGATAGCTTCCGCGAGGCGGAGGAGCGTGCGTGCTCGCTGGGATGGATCTCTGCCGCGACCGAGACGGTCAGTGAAGAGGTGCAGTTGGAAACGGAAGCGCCAGCGCCCGCATTGCCGCCCCTCGCCTAGGTCTCGATGGGCAAGCGAAAGCGACCGCGAGGCTGGGAGGCCGCCGCGGTCGCCACATCGCTCGGACCGACGCGAATTAGGCGGCGGCCGTCGCGCCGACTTCGCCCAACAGTTTCTTCAGCTCACCACTGCGATACATCTCGAGAGCGATGTCGCAGCCACCCACCAGCTCGCCGTTCACGTAGAGCTGCGGATAGGTGGGCCAGTTCGAGTAGCGCTTCAGGGCCTCGCGCAGCTCGGGCTCCTCGAAAATGTTGATGTGCTTGAACTCTGCGCCGACCGCGCGCAGGGCGCCGACGGTCTGCGCCGAGAAGCCGCACTGGGGGAAATCAGGCGTGCCCTTCATGAACAGGACTACCGGCGCCGAGCTCAGCTCGGCTTTGATTCGCTCGACAACGTCCATCGTGTACCTCTAGTCACTATAGTTTACTGAGCCCTGGCTTAATCAACCGGGCACCGGGCCTGGCGTCTCTGCTCCAGGTCCGCAATAAGTTGCCACTGCTGCGCAGGGCTCATGGACAGCCACTGCCCGATCTCTGTCCCCGTCCGCAGACAGCCCGTGCAGTACCCCTCGGTATCCAGCTCACAGACTTTGATACAGGGGGACGGGGGGCGTTCCATGGGAGCGATCATGTCATACCCCCTGGATCAGCGCCCGACGTCAGCCAAAGCGTCGCCGCGTTGAATTATGGGGGGGTGTGGCCTATTCTCCAAACGTGCCCTGCACCGCGCAAGTGCAATCAAAACAAGAGCCTGGACGCTCGAGGGATACTCCATGAATCCGCTGAACAATCATCGCCACTCTCTGATTCTCGGCATCGTGCTCGCAATTCTCCTTGCACTGGGGATTGGCGGCACGCATTTCAACCAGCTCGGCCTCGCCCGCTGGTTCCATATCGTCTC
>DATBCZ010000411.1:0-5840 GCA_036270175.1 Steroidobacteraceae bacterium
CGTCGTTTCCGGAAACAGGCCCCACCGGAAAACTGACCTCATCTTTCTTATCGGCGGACACACCCGACCAGGCAACAGGACGGGCGATGCGTGTGCCCGGGTCGATGAGTGTCACGAACGCGCACGAGTACTTACCGATATCGTGGGCAATCCGGCACGCTTCCTGGAAAAGGTGGGTGCGATCACGGATGCGCACCACGCCCGCGTTGATCGCGGACAGCATGTGGAGCACCCGGCTGAGCCGCTCGATACGAGTCTCCGCGTCCTGCCTCGCAGATCGTAAAGCCACCTCATCCAGCGCACGCTTCACCGCCGGTCCGAGACGCGCAAGGTTGGTTTTGAACACGTAATCGACCGCACCCGCTTTGAGTGCCTCGATCGCCCGTTCTTCACCGATTGTGCCGGATAGGAAGATAAACGGGACATCCGGAGCCTCGCGCCGGACCAGGCTCAGTGCAGCCGAGCCGTCATAACCCGGTAGCGAGAAATCGGAGATGACGAGGTGCGGCCGCAACTCGCGCAACTCTCTACGGAGCCCTGCCTCGGTGTCGACTCGCGTCCACGTGCAGCCCAAGCCCGCCCACTTCAACTGCTGAATAGCAAGCTCAGCCTCGTCAGCCACGTCCTCGATGATCAGCAGGCGTAACTCCTGCTCCATGTCCCCGTCCCACCTTGAACAATTGCTCCCGCAAACCATACGGAAGCAGCAGGGTGGGTGTCATGTTGCGGCGCGCTAATTCAACTCCATATTTGCGCCGGTCACGTCACACATTGAACCGAAAGTGCATCACATCGCCTTCCTGCGTAACATATTCCTTACCCTCCAGCCGCAGCTTGCCCGCCTCGCGCGCGCCAGCCTCGCCTTTACCAGCGATGTAATCGGCAAACGCGATCACTTCCGCACGAATGAAACCGCGCTCGAAATCAGTGTGAATGACGGCCGCCGACTGCGGTGCAGTGGCTCCCGCCCGCACGGTCCAGGCTCGCACTTCCTTCTCTCCTGCCGTGAAAAACGTCTGCAGACCGAGCAGCTTATACGCTCCGCGGATTACGCGATCCAACCCCGGCTCCTTCAAACCCAACTCCGCGAGAAACTCGGCCCGGTCGGCCTCGTCTAGCTGCGCCACCTCGGCCTCGATCGCCGCGCACACCGCAACGACGACGGCACCCTCGCCGGCGGCACGCTTCTCGACAGCAGCCAACAGCGGGTTGTTCACGAAGCCGTTTTCGGAGACATTGGCCACGTACATGACCGGCTTCGCCGTCAGCAAACTCAACTCGCGAATATCGAGACGCTCCTCGTCGGTGAGCGTGAGCGCCCGCACCGGGCGCGCCTGATCGAGTTGCACCTTGACACGCTCAAACAGCGCGCGCTTGCGCACGGCGTCCTTGTCACCGCCCTTGGCAGCCTTCGCGGCACGATCTACGGCCTTGTCCACTGTCTGGAGATCGGCAAGCGCCAGTTCCGTGTCAATGATCTCGATGTCGGTGAGAGGATCCACCTTACCGGCGACGTGAATAATGTCGGTGCTTTCGAAGCAACGCACGACATGCGCGATCGCGTCGACCTCGCGGATGTGCGAAAGGAACTTGTTACCGAGCCCCTCGCCTTGCGAGGCCCCGGCGACGAGACCTGCGATATCCACGAACTCGACCGTCGTTGGAACGATCTTCTCGGGATGTACGATCGCGGCAAGTTGCGCCAGCCGCGGGTCGGGCACCGGAACCACGCCGACGTTGGGGTCGATCGTACAGAAAGGGTAGTTCTCGGCCGCGATCTGCGCGCGCGTCAGCGCGTTGAACAGAGTCGACTTGCCGACATTCGGCAGACCTACGATGCCGCACCGGATTGCCATGTGAGTAAAACGCTCCTGAATCTAAGCAGAGGTCGACCCGGCGGCGGGTGGAGTATTGCGAGTATGCAGACGGTTCATCGCCTTGGGCGCACCTTCGGTGAGCAACGTCGGCACGATATCGATGGCCGCCTGGATGGCCTCAAAAATCTGCCGCTCTTCCTCGGCCTGCGGACGGCCTAACACGTAATTGAGCACCTCGGACTTGTCACCGGGATGGCCGATACCGATGCGCAGGCGCCAGAACGGGTCACCCATCTGCGCGATGATATCCCGCATCCCGTTGTGTCCGCCCGCGCCACCACCCTGCTTGAGGCGGACGACGCCCGCCGGAAAATCGAGCTCGTCATAAGCGACGAGGATCGACTCGACCGGCACCTTGTAGAATCCCGCCAGGCTGTGCACAGGACCGCCGCTGCGGTTCATGAAGCTCATCGGCTTCAAGAGCCACAGCTCCTCACCACCCACACGAGCCCGGGCCACTTCCGCGCGGTAACGCGACTCGTTGCGAAACGTCGCCCCGTGGCGGCGGGCGAATTCGTCGAGCAGCCAGAAGCCCGCGTTATGCCGCGTGCGAGCGTACTCGCTGCCCGGATTGCCGAGCCCGACAATCAGCTTGAGCGGCAGGGCTGACACGATGGCGGTTCAGATCGGAAAAAATTTGCGCGGCGATGGGAGCCGAGAAAGCGGCTCCCACCAGCGCAGTAAAGACACGGAACCAACAGGCGCCAGCCCTCGAAACGGCCGGCGCCCGCGGAGCCTGTCAGCCAGGCTCCACCTCGAGACGGCTACTTCTTGCCGCCTTCCTTCTTGGCCGGAGCGGCCTTCGCGTCGCCACCCTTGGCATCGCCAGCCTTCGCATCCCCAGCCTTGGCGCCAGCGGCCGGCGCGGCAGCAGCTCCAGCGGCGGGCGCAGCGCCCTCGGCCGGTGCAGCAGCGGCCTCGGCAACAACGGCCTCCGGCTCCTCCGCACGCGGGCTGTGGATGGAGACGACCGGCGCATTACGGCGCGTCAGCTCCGGAATCGTCACACCCGAAGGCAGCGGGACGTCGGCCAGGAACTTGGTCTCGTTCAGGTTCATACCTGACAGATCGAGCTCGAGGAACTCGGGCAGGTCCTTCGGCAAACAGGCGACTTCGACATCCGAGCGCATGTGCGAGACGACGCCACCCTGGACCTTCACGCCCGGGGAGATGCTCTCGTTCTTGAAGTGGATCGGCAGCATGATGCGGATGATCTCGCTCTCGACCACGCGCTGCAGATCGACATGCACCACCAGGTTCTTGGCCGGGTGCATCTGGATGTCCTTGACGATCGCTTCCTGCGTCTTATCGCCGATCTTCAACTGCACGATCGTTGAATAGAAACGCTCGTCCCCGACCATGGTCAGCAGATTCTGCTGATCCAGGATCAACGCCTGGGCGTCCTGATGACCGCCATAAATAATCGCTGGCACTTTTCCCGTGTGACGCAGGCGGCGGCTCGCACCTTTGCCTTGCATGTCACGGAGGTCAGCGCCGAATGTGAATGAAATGCGCATGAATTATCTCCAGTAGTAACAACCGATGCCGAGTCGCGACCAAAACGGCACCACCCAAAAAATTCAATCGACGTACAACGAGCTGACCGACTCTTCGTCCCGGATGCGGCGAATCGTCTCGGCGAGCAACGCGGCCACCGACAACTGGCGGATGCGGCCGCAGGCCTGCGCCTGCGCCGACAACGGCACCGTGTCCGTCACGACCAACTCGTCCAACACCGACTTCGAAATCGAATCCACGGCCTTGCCTGACAAGATGGCGTGCGTGATGTAGGCCACCACCTTCTGCGCGCCCTCGTTCTTCAGCGCCTGCGCGGCGATACAGAGCGTGCCGGCGGTATCCACCATGTCATCGACGAGCACACAGGTCTTACCCTTCACATCGCCGATAATGTTCATCACCTTCGACTCATTCGGCCGCGGGCGCCGCTTGTCGATAATCGCCAGGTCAGCGTCGTCGAGGCGCTTCGCGAAAGCCCGCGCGCGCACCACGCCGCCGACATCCGGCGACACCACGATCACGTTCCGGTACGCCTGCTTCCAGGCATCACCCAACAACACCGGCGACGCATACAGGTTGTCCACCGGAATATCGAAAAAACCCTCGACCTGGTTCGCGTGCAGATCGATCGTCACCAGGCGATTCACGCCGGCGCCCGAAATCATGTTTGCCACGAGCTTCGCCGTGATCGGCGAGCGCGTCGCGCGCGGCCTGCGATCCTGGCGCGCGTAGCCGAAATACGGCATCACGGCGGTGATCCGGGCCGCGGAGGCGCGCCTGAGCGCATCCACCATCACGAGCAACTCCATCAGAGTGTCGTTCGTGGGAGGACAGGTCGGCTGTATGACAAACACGTCGCGCCCGCGCGCGTTCTCCATCAACTCGACCCGGCACTCACCGTCGCTGAAGTGGCCGATTTCGGCGTCGCCGAGTCTCGTCTGCAGATGCCGTGCGATGTCCTGTGCCAACGCAAGATTCGCATTACCGGCAAACAAGGCCAGCGTGTCGCTCGTAGTCATGTCACTCGCTTCGAATAGTGGCTGGGGTGGAAGGATTCGAACCTCCGAATGGCGGGATCAAAACCCGCTGCCTTACCACTTGGCGACACCCCAACACATGAACGCTCTGGTTCGCGGGACGAGCATTGTAGAGGGTCGCGGCCCCGAGCACCGCGCAAACGCTCGTTAAAACCACGCCCTAGTCAAACCGCCGACGACGCCCGCAACAGCGCATGCACGGGCGACTCATTGAGTCCCCGTGCCACATACGAGCGCCAGCGATCCGGAGCCCGCGCCGCGACGCGCTCGGCATCAATCGCGCTTCCAAACGCCGCAAAAATGCAGGAACCCGTCCCAGTGAGCCGCGCCGGCGCGAAATTCCCGAGCCAGCTCAATGCGTCCGCGACCTCAGGGTAACGCGCACGCACGACAGGCTCGCAATCGTTCCGGCTGCCGGAGCCGCCATCCGGGCCAAAAAAGGCGCGTATTGTGATGACGGGGGTATTTCGTGTCAATTCAGGACTCTGGAACACGTCCCGGGTGGGCACGGCCACTCCGGGGTGGATGACCACGTACCAGCGCTCCAGAAGCTCGACGGGCACGAGCCGCTCCCCCACACCCTCGGCCCAGGCCGATGAACCTCGAACAAAAACAGGGACATCCGCGCCCAGTGGCAGCCCCAGCCGGGCCAGCTCGTCGACCGGGAGGCGGCAACCCCACAGATGATTGAGCGCCAAAAGGACCGTGGCGGCGTCGGAGCTGCCTCCGCCTAATCCCCCGCCCATCGGGATTCGCTTGGCAATCCGGATCGAGGCCCCAGCCCGGCAACCCGTCGCGGCCTGCAACGCCTTGGCGGCGCGCACGGTGAGGTCCGAATCCGGATCGACCCCTGCAGGACCCGCCGGACGCTCGATCCGGCCATCGTCCGTCACGCTGAGCGAGACCGTATCGCTCAGGTCGATGAGCTGAAAAAGGGTCTGCAGCTCGTGATAGCCGTCCGGACGCCGCCCCGTGACGTGCAAAAAAAGATTCAGCTTGGCCGGCGCGGGCCACTGCGTCTCGCCACTCGCCATTATGAAGTCCAGCCGTCGACGATCAGCCGCACCCGGACACCCGACCGCTGCAGCGTCAGCCGCGACGGCAGCGAGCCACCGGCGTTCGGAACATAGCCGGTGTAATCAATCTGCCAGCCGTCCTGTTCGAGGCTCTGCAGCCGCTGTTGCTGGGGATCGACCTTCTCTTTGGAGGGGGTGCTGGGATCCGGCACTCCCTGGATCCAGTAGCGCAAGCTGCTCAAGGGCGGATCAAAGCCGAGCCGGGCCTCGAGCTCCCCGTGAGCCGCATCGCTATCGAGATGATCGCCATGGGAATTGACGATGCTGAGCGCGTCACCATCGGCCGTGATCTGAACGCCGCCGGCCCCAAGCGGCCCTTGCAGCGAGACTTG
>DATBCZ010000412.1:0-2881 GCA_036270175.1 Steroidobacteraceae bacterium
GATCGCCGCCGCGTTCGATGATTACATGGATCGGCTCGACGGGGTCCTCGAGCGCGAGCATGCGTTCACGGAAGACGCCAGCCACGAGCTGCGCACGCCGTTGGCGATCATAGCGAGCGCCGCGGAGTTGCTTGCGGAAGAGCCGGAGCTCGCACCGGCCGCGCGCGAGCGCGTTCTGAGAATCCGGCGCGCCAGCGGCCAGATGCAATCGCTGATCGAGGCGCTGTTGTTTCTCGCGCGCGGTGAATCCGGCGGAGCCGCGCAGCCCTGTGCTCTGGATCAGATCGTGAGAGAAGCTGTTGAAGTCGTGGCGGCTGGCGCGGCTACCAAGTCTCTGCAACTCAACGTCGACGTCGAGCCGGTGGTGGTGGCGGGCGCACCCGTGATGATCGCTTGTGTCGTCAACAACCTGCTTCTGAATGCAGTCAACTTCACGCAGGAAGGTACGATCGACGTCAAGCTCACCCCGACGGAGTTCACGGTACGCGACACCGGGATCGGCATACCCCCCAAGGACCTGTCGAAGATCTTCGAGCGGCGTTACCGCGGCGCGCAAAGCCGGGGTCTCGGGTTGGGCCTGTACCTCGTCAGCCGCATCTGCCAGCGGCTCGGCTGGACTATCGAGACCAGCAGCGCGGAGGGCAAAGGCACGACGTTTCGCGTGCTGCTGGGGCAGGTGGCATAGGCCTCGGGCAGGTCGCATAGGCCCCGGCCCGCTTCTTGTGAAGGCCGATACCCCTGGTGTAGTTTACCCGGCAAAGCATCAAGGGTGACCCCATGCGGGACCTCGACCGGGCATTGACCGATATCAGTGTGATTCGCGAGCAGCTCGCGCAGAGCACCGAATTCCAGGGCTACGCGCCGCCGACGCTGGCCGGGACCGGCGTCTTCGCGCTCCTCGTGGCCGCCGCACAGGGAATCTGGCTGCCCGAAGCGGCAACCAACATGCGCCTGTTCATCTGTCTTTGGGTCGGCACGGCGGTGCTCTGTGTCACTGTCATCGCCATCGAGACCATCCGGCGCTCGCGACTGGCTCACGGCGGCTTCGCGACGGCGATGCTGCAATCCGCGATCGAGCAGTTCCTGCCTGCGATCATCGCCGGCGGCCTGCTCACAGTGGCTTTGCTGGAGGTCACGCCACAGAATCTCTGGATGATTCCGGGGCTGTGGCACATCGTGTTCAGCCTCGGTGTGTTTGCCTCGCGGCGCTTCCTCCCGCGCCCGATATTCTGGGTCGGTGTGTGGTACCTGGCCTGCGGGCTGGCCTGCCTGGCGCTGGCGGCGCCCGCCCATAGCGTGTCTCCCTGGGCCATGGGGATTCCTTATGGAATCGGGCAGCTGCTGGTGGCCGGAATTCTGCAATACCGTGGTCAACTCGAGTGGTCCCGGTGAGCGGACCCAAGAAAAAAGGCGAAGGCCGCGCCAATCAATACGCCTACCCCGGCCTCGATCGGGTGATTCACGAGCGTGCCCGGCTGAGCGTCCTGACTTCGCTGGCACGCTACTCGAAAGGCCTGCGGTTCGGCGATCTCAAGGAGCTGTGCGGCCTCACCGACGGCAATCTCAGCCGCCACATGCAGGTGTTACAGGAAGCCGGACTGGTCGAGGTGGCGAAGAGCTTCGAGCACAACCGCCCGCAGACGACCATCCATCTCACCGCCGAGGGGCACAAGCGTTACGTCGATTACCTGGGTGTCCTCGAGCAGGTGGTTCGCGACGCCGCTACCGCGGTCAAGGCTTCAAAAGCGCTTCGACAAGCCGATTGAGAGCCCACCCGGAAGGACCCGCACCGTCAACGGGGTTTTCCAGGTACTGGTCCAGTAGCCAACCCCGGTGCCCAACGCCCAACCCGCGATGACGTCCGTCTGCCAATGCGCCTGGCTTTTCAGCCGCGCGAACGCGTCGTAGAGAGGTAACACTTCGAGACCCCAGATCCAGGGATTCTCGCGGGCGTAGTGGACGATCAGCGGGGTCACGAAACTCGCCTGCAGCGTGACCTCGCCGCTCGGAAAGCTCTGGCAGCAGCTTCCCTTGAACCATGCGTTGGGATTGTTCCCCTGCTCCGGACGTGCGCGGCCGAAAGCGCGCTTCATTACGTCGGCGGCGAGCCCGGAAATAATGGACGAGTCCAGGGTCTGCCACATCGTATGACCGAGCTCGTCGTCGTTCCCGAACCAGAGGGCTCCGCTGATTTCGACGGCAATGACGCCGTATTCGAGGCCCGTCTGGTATTTGCGGGCCCAGATCCCGCTCTGATCGAGAGAGAACTCGTGATCGATCCCCGCATACGCGCCGCAGGGAACGAGAGCAAGCCATACGATCCAGAGTCGCCATCGGTTCATGGGGTTACTTTGCACTATAGAGTTCAGTAGCGGAACTGAGTGACTCGTAAGGGCTTCGTTGGTGACCAGTCCTCGAAGTCCGAGCTTGCGGTCAACCGGGCCTACGAGGGTTCTGGCGCGGCGACCGACTTCGGCTCAACGCCGACGACCCAGGCGGGTGGCCTGGACAAGTACAGCCTTGTGAACGGCACAGGTTCATAGGGGAGTTGTCATAGAACCGCAACGTGGTTACTTTGAGATGCGAAGCTTCACGTTGCGTCATGTGAGAACGGATGGCCGCGATTCATCTGCTGATAGGAACCCTCGGCGTTGCCAGCCTGGTCCTCGCGGCCGCCTATACACTGCTCGCCCTGGGGGCCGTGCTCGTCTGGGGACGACGCAAGGTCACCGGGGCGGCCGTCAAACTCCCTGCCGTGACCGTGCTCAAGCCTCTTTGTGGTGCGGAACCGGGCTTGTACGAGAACCTGCGCACCTTCTGCCGGCAGGATTACCCCGAATACCAGATCGTCTTTGGCCTGGGTGAGGAGGCGTACCCGGCG
>DATBCZ010000413.1:0-6083 GCA_036270175.1 Steroidobacteraceae bacterium
AGTCGTTTAACAGCTTCTTTTAGAGCGTCGGCGCGTGGGTCGCGCACGCGATAAACACGGTGTCCGAATCCCATCAGCCGGTCGCCTCGGGACAGTGCACCCTCTAACCAGCTCGAGGCGTGCTCCGCACTTCCGATGTCATCCAGCATGTCGAGCACGGGGCCTGGCGCTCCGCCGTGTAGTGGGCCCTTGAGGGCGCTCATGGCGGCGATGGTGGCGGAGGTGAGACCTGCGCGCGTTGAGGCCACTATGCGGGCTACGAAGGTTGACGCATTCAGGCCGTGGTCGCTCGCTGTGACCAGGTAGCGATCGAGCGCTGCCGCCCGCTCAGGTGCGGCGGGTTCGCCGTGAAGCATTCTTAGGATGTCTGCCGCGTGTCCAAGTGTTGGATCTGCCGGAATTGGCGCGAGACCTTTTTGTAGCCGAAGGATACCTGGCGTGAATACGGCTGGCGCAGCGACCAGGGCTAGCGCTGTGTTGATGTCGTCACCATCGTCGACTCGCGCAACCAGAGCCCTAACCGCATCGAACACGGGGCGTTCTGAGAGTTGCGCATCCACCGACTTCAGGTGCGCGAACACGCGCTGTCTCGCGGCCCCCAACTGCCTGGAAAGCTCGGTTGGCGTTCCCGCCAGTTTCTCCCACTCTGGCAATTCTTCAAAAAATCCGTCCCATAGCAGGGCCAGCACATATTCGAAGGACGCATGACCAACCAACTCGTCCAGCGAGTGCCCCCGGATCACCAGCCGCCCGGCCTGTCCATCCACATCGGACAGCACCGTCTCCGCCACCACCACGTCGTCGAGCCCGCTGATCATCACCTTCTCCTTCTGCGCGAGAGTTCGCTCGCTCACCGTCGACCCGGGGCGACCTTGCGGGCCGCCCGTGCGCCGCACGCGGCGCACCCTTCTGCGCGGGCGCTGCCCGCTCACCGCCGATCCGGGGCGACCCTTGCGCTGCATGCAGCGCGCCCACCCGCTGTGCAAACCGCTTCAATGAGTCCATCCTGAGCGTTTTATAATTGACGTCAATCTTGATGAATTGCATCAATGTGAGGCGCCCATGAGCTGGTTGACTGCCCACGAAGCCCTGCAGATGCTGGGTGTGCGGCCACAGACGCTATATGCGAACGTGAGTCGCAAGAAGATCCGGGCAAAGCCGGACCCGAAAGACACCCGGCGCAGCCTCTACCACGAGGCAGACGTAAGGAAGATGGCGCGCCAACATGGCGGTCCACGCAAAGCCACGGCTGTTGCCGCCGCGGCGATTGAGTGGGGGGATCCGATCCTCTCGTCCGCAGTGTCTACTGTTGTGGAGGGGCGGTTGTATTACCGGGGTCGGGACGCCGTGGGGTTGTCGGAGGAGAAGGCGTTCGAGGAAGTGGCGCGTATTCTGTGGGGTGTGGACGGAGTCGATGGCGGGGCGAAGTTGCGCCGACAGATATTGAAGATTCCGAAGTCTTCTGCCTTGCTACCATTGCAAAGGGCATTTCTGGCGCTGGGCCTGCGTGCCGCTACCGACCTCTCATCGTATGGCCGCGCGTCGTCGACACTGCAGGCTGAGGCGGAGTCGGTGTTAGACACGCTCGCGGATGCGATGTTAGACAGCAGCGCGACGCCACCGCGGCGTGGACAAGCGCCGCAGGGAGATGCTCTACACGATCGAGCCGCCGCGAACTGGCGCAGGCCCGACGCGGCGGACATCCTGCGGCGGGCCCTCGTTCTCCTCGCAGACCACGAATTGAACGCATCGACTTTTGCCACCCGTGTGGCCGTATCCACCGGCGCGCCCCTGGCAGCGGGGGTGTTGAGTGGCCTCGCCACATTGACCGGACCGCTGCACGGGCGGGCGTCGCTCGGCGTGTTGGAGTTGGTGGCTGGCGTGCACCGAGCCGGTGCGGAGGTGACGATTCGCGACTGGCTTTCGCAGGGTCGCCCGATCGCCGGCTTCGGGCACCCTCTGTATCCGCTGGGCGATCCGCGGGCGACGGCTCTGTTGCAACGATTTCCTCTGCCCGCGGAATACGCTGAGCTTCGCGATGTCGTTGCAGAAGCTATCGGTGAACGACCGAATGTGGATTTCGCGCTGGCCGCGCTCACGAAAGTTTTCAATTTGCCCCAGGAAGCGCCGCTGATTCTATTCGCGCTCGGACGCTGTGCTGGGTGGTTGGCTCATGCGTTGGAGCAAGTGACTACGGGACATCCGATCAGGCCTCGCGCGCGCTATATTGGGCCGCGGATTCCAGTGTCCGCTTAGGTCGGACATGGCGCCACCCTGATCGATGTCAGACGGGGTCCTCGTCGGCCAGGCCGGGGTCGTCCCGACCTTCGCTGGCCCGAGCGTTGTCGGAATGTCCCGACTCTCTGTGCGCCTCGAGCACTGCTTGCAGGTCGCTCAACTTGTCAGCCTCAGCCGCCGGCTTATCCACGCGCCTGCGCACAATGCGCGGAAACCGCAATGCAATGCCCGACTTGTGCCGGCTCGAGATGGCGATGCCTTCGTATGCCAGCTCGAATACCTGCGTTTGCTCCACCTGCCGCACCGGCCCGAACTTCTCGGTTGTATGTGACCTGATCCAGCGATCGAGTTCTGCGATTTCGTCATTGTTCAAACCCGAATACGCCTTCGCAACCGGCACCAGTTCGTCGTTGCTCCACACACCGAACGTGTAGTCCGTATACAAGTTGGAGCGTCGCCCGTGGCCCGGCTGCGCGTATAACATGACGCCGTCGAAAGAAAACGGCTCGATCTTCCACTTCCACCAGGAGCCGCGCTGACGCCCGGTTCCATAGGGCGAATCCAGTGCCTTCAGCATGAGTCCTTCCACGGCCCGTGCCCGCGACTCCGCGCGGAGCTCAGCCAGCTCCTCCCACGAGCTCGCGGAGATGGTTGGCGAGATGCCGAGGATGTCCGGAGCACTTTGCAGCATTGCCTCGAGACGTTCACGGCGCTCACGAAGTGGCAACGGCCGGACGTCAGTGCTGTTCTGCTCCAACAGGTCGTATGCCAAAAACCGTACCGGCACTTGTTTGAGAATCGCGGGACTCAACTTCTTTCTGCCAATCCGCTGCTGCAGCTCGGCGAATGGCCTGATGGCGCCGTCGCGCCAGGCAACGAGCTCGCCGTCCAGCACCACTCCGTCGGGCAGCCCGGCAGCCGCGGCTGTGATCTCCGGAAATCGCTCAGTCACGAGGTCTTCGCCCCGGGACCAGATGAAGCACTTCCCCTCACGGCGGATGAGCTCGCTGCGAATGCCGTCCCACTTCCATTCCGCAAGCCAATTGGACACGGTACCCAGTGTCGCCGCGGGATCACCCTCCAGTGGCGAGGCCAGGAAGAACGGATACGGCGCCGCGGGATCCGACGTCGGCGGCGCAGTGGAGCGCAAACTTTCCCAGAATCGCGCACTCGGACGCCACTCGCCCATGATCCGTCGGGTTACATCCGCGCGCTCAATGTGCAAAACCTCGGACAACGCCCGCGTAACCAGCAACTCAGACACCCCGACACGCAACTCGCCGGTCAGGAGCTTGTTGAGAATGAAGCACTCCCGGTAGGGCAAGGTGCGCCACCAATTGACGATTGCGCCGTGTTGCTGCGCCTCGTCCACCTCTCGCAGGGGTAACAGGCGGTCTTCAATCCAGGCCGAAAGCGCAATATCAGGGGCCGTGGAGGCCGCGGCCAGGTCGCTTTCCATGAGAAGTGCAACGGTCTCCGCCAGATCCCCCACGGAGGCACTCGACTCCTCGACGAGCCATTCGGGGAGAGCGCTCGCCTCCACCAGCCAACGCCACAATAGGGTCGGACCGATGAACCGCTTGAGGCGGCGGCCCGACAGAATGTAGGCCGCCCACGCGGCATCGGCTGGCGCCGCATCGTTGAAATAGCGGACCATCGCGGCGACCTTCAGATTCGTGGAGGTCGTCGTATCCAGTTCTTCGTACAACTCACTGAAGGCGCGCATCAGTCGTCTTCGCCGAAGGACGTCCGCAGCGCGCTTGCCTCGACGCCCTTCTCGTTGAAGTAGCGTGTGAGCGCGTCCGAGTAGCCGTGAGTGAGCAGAATCCGCTTCGCCCTGGACGCTGTACAGGTCTCGATGAGGGCCGGCCAGTCGGCATGGTCCGAAATGACAAAGCCCCGGTCATAACCGCGCCGGCGCCGGTCGCCGCGGACCCGCATCCATCCGGAGCAGAAGCCGGTCGCGTGGTCGCCGAACCGCCGCGTCCAGGGAGTGCCGGCGGCGCTGGGTGGCGCAAGGATCAAGGCTCCGCGGAAATCCGTTTTCCTGTCGGTCCCGACGGGGAGAGTGGGCAGCATGCCGACGCCCGCCTTCCTGTAAACGCCGGTCAGTGAGTCAACAGCGCCGTGAACATAGACGGGCTCATCCGTGAACGTGCGTAGCTCGGAGAGAACCCGCTGCGCCTTTCCAAGCGCGTAGCAAAACAGCACGGAAGCGATCCCCCGCTCGCGGTTCGAGCGCCACCAGCGATGCACTTCCTCGACGACCCGCGTCGTGTCGGGCCAACGATAGACCGGGAGGGCGAAGGTGGCTTCGCTGATGAAGACATCACACTCGACCGGCTCGAACGGCGCGCAGGTCGGGTCCGGCTGGCGCTTGTAGTCGCCCGAGATTACCCAGACGCGACCTTGGTGCTCGATACGAACCTGAGAGGACCCAAGAATGTGTCCCGCGGGGTGCAGCGACACCGTGGTGGCACCCAGCGGGACCCGCGCCCCGTACTCGACCGGTGCCAGGTCGCGGTCTCCGCCCAAACGCTGTCGCGCGATACCCGCTCCGGGACGTGCGAGAATGTAGCGGGCGCTGCCGTGGCGTAGATGGTCGCCGTGACCGTGTGTGATGACGGCGGTTTGCACCGGTTGCCAGGGGTCAACGTAGAAATCTCCGGGCGGACAGTAAAGTCCGTTCGGGGTGACGACGACCAGCGGTTCGGAATCGGAATTCATGAATATCCAAAGCTTGGGCGATGCGCATGCCGAAAAACCGCGGCCAGCACGACAGCAATGCGCCGGTGCTGTGCTGATGATTAGGCCGGCTGCGTTCGGTTACAACCCGGAAACCGCGCTGACCAACAAAATGCAGCAGGCGTCGGACGGTCAGGATTCGAGCACGCCAGCCCGCGCGGAGTTCGACGGACTCGTGCGGGCCCTGCAAAGCGAGGGCATCACAGTATGCTCGGTGGAGGATACCACCGAGCCTGTCAAGCCCGATGCGGTGTTTCCCAACAACTGGGTGAGTTTCCACGAGGACGGAACGGTTGTTCTCTATCCGATGCAGGCCGAGACCCGCAGACGCGAGCGCCGCCGCGAGATCGTCGATACGGTGGTCGAAAGGCTTGGATTCAAGGTGACGCGCCTGCTGGATCTGACGCATCACGAGCGGGAGGGGCGCTTTCTGGAGGGGACTGGAAGTCTCATTCTCGATCACGTCGAGCGGATCGTGTATGCGAGCCTATCCCCGCGCACCCATCCAGCAGTCGTCGAGGAGTGGGGACGTGAGATGGGCTACCAGCCCTTGGTCTTCTCCGCTGCCGATCGCGCCGGAGTGCCGCTCTATCACACTAACGTGTTGATGTGTGTCGGTGCGCGAATGGCTGTCATCGGGACCGAGGCCGTTGCCCCGGGTGATCGTGCCAGGCTACTCGACCGCCTGCGCGCCGGTGAACGTGAGATTGTTGAAATAGGCCACGCTGAGATCGAGCGTTTCGCGGGTAACATGTTGGAGCTCGCCACGTGGGACGAAGCGCTTGGAGATTCCCGGGTGCTGGTAATGTCGGAAGCCGCCCGGCAAGGACTGCGTCCGGACAATTTCGCACGCCTGTCCGGGTGCACTGATGCGGTACTCGCGGTTCCCGTCCCCACGATCGAGAGGCTCGGAGGCGGCAGCGTTCGTTGCATGCTGGCCGAAGTGTTCCTGCAGGCGGCTTAGCGGCGATATGCAAACAATGGAAGTGATCAAAGTCATCCTCAGCTATCTGCTGGGATCGGTCGTCGGCGGCCTCGTGGTCGGCCGCTTGCGTGGTGGCGTCGATATTCGACGACTCGGCAGCGGCAATGCCGGGGGC
>DATBCZ010000414.1:0-4002 GCA_036270175.1 Steroidobacteraceae bacterium
CGCGAATGGACCCCGGCAACGATTCGGGCAAGCTCGTGGGCCCGGCAGTCATCGGGCTGGTGGCCGTGGCGCTCGTCGGAACGGTTTGGTGGGTGCTCACCCTGTCAGTCGACAAGGTACAACCCACAGCGGTTCATAACACGCTTGAAAGTAACACGGCGGGATCCAATAGTGGGCCGGGGGCCGGCACGAGTCAGACGACTCCTGCGACGGCGGCTGACACTGGCGCCGGGAGCGAATCTCCGGTGGCACTGCCCGCGCCAACACCCGAGCCGTCGCCGCAGCGAGGCCAGAAGGGCGGAGCGGGGGCGAAGGGTGGGGCGTCGGGGCCTACACCGGCAACGCCCGCCGCAACGGGCGCGACGACCGCCACCTCGAACGCTACTGCGCCCCCACCGGCCCGGCGAGCGAAGGACGGCGAGCTCACCCTGAAATTCTCATCTGATAGCTGGGCCGAAGTCTACGACGCCGCGGGCCAGCGTTTGTTTTACGACGTGGGTGCGGCAGCCTCGGCGCACACGGTGAGGGGTCCGGCCCCACTCCGTGTCATCCTCGGCAATGCCTCAGGAGTTGCCGTCGAGTACAACGGTCGTCCGGCGCTGATTCCGGCCGCTGTTCAGCCCGACGGAAGCGCACGGTTTGTCATCAACGCGCACGGACGAGCCGTCCCCGCGAGCCCCGCATCTGACGGAGATTGAGTTGGTAGAGCAGATACAGGCAATCCGTGGAATGAATGATGTGCTGCCGGCGCAGATCGGCGCCTGGCAACATCTCGAGCGCACCGTGCGCGACCTGCTCACGGAGTACGGATTCGAAGAGATCCGGGTGCCGATCGTCGAGCACACCGAGCTCTTCAAACGCGCGATCGGTGAATTCACCGACGTGGTTGAGAAGGAAATGTACACCTTCATCGACCAGGGAGAAGACAGCCTCACGCTGCGGCCCGAAGCAACAGCGGGTGTGATGCGCGCCGTGATCTCCAACGGCATGCTGCGCGGTGCGCGCCACAAGCTCTGGTGCACGGGCCCGATGTTCCGCCGCGAGCGGCCGCAGAAGGGTCGCTACCGGCAGTTTTATCAGGTTAACGTCGAAGCCATCGGCTTCCCCGGTCCGGACGTCGACGTGGAGCTGATCGCGATGACCGCGCGCATGTGGCGCAGGCTCGGCATCGAGCGGGTCAAACTCAACATCAACTCCCTGGGCACGCCGGAGTCCCGCAACGTCTATCGCGAGAAACTCGTCGCCTATTTTCGCGCGCACGAGTCACGCCTCGACGCTGACAGCAAGCGGCGTCTCGAAGGCAATCCGCTGCGCATTCTCGACAGCAAGAATCCGGAGATGCAGGAAATCGTGGCAGGCGCGCCGCTCCTGACCGATCACCTGGATCCGGAGTCGCGCGAGCATTTCGATACACTTTGCAACACGCTCAACGACATTGGCGTGCCGTATTACGTGAACCCGCGCCTCGTCCGCGGTCTCGACTACTACACCCGGACCGTCTTCGAGTGGATTACCGACGCCCTCGGCTCTCAGGATGCCGTATGCTCCGGCGGCCGTTACGATGGGCTCATCGCCCAGCTCGGAGGCGAGCCGACGCCCGGCGTGGGGTTCGCGATGGGCGTAGAGCGCGCCGTCGAGCTGCTTGTGCAGGCGCAGCAGGTGCCTGCGCCCGCGAGCGTGGACGTATACGTTGTCGTTAACGGCGCGCGTGCTACTGCAGCCGGGCCGACCATTATGGAACGGCTCCGGGATGGGTTGCCGCAGCTGCGGTTCGAGCTGAATCTCGGCGGCGGCAATTTCAAGACGCAATTTCGCCGTGCCGATCGAAGCGGCGCGGCATTGGCTCTCATCCTCGGCGACGACGAACTCGCGCGCGGTGTGGTGGGAGTGAAACCTTTGCGGCAGGAGGCAGGTCAGACCGAGTGCCCGATCGCCGAACTGGTGGTGGGCGTTACGGCGGCTTTGGCCCGCACGGAATAACGGGGGAGTTTGGCTTTGGAAGATTACCTGTCAGAAAAAGAACAGTGGGAACGAGTCACCGGCTGGTTGCGCGAAAACGGCGCATGGATCGTCGGTGGCGTCGTTTTGGGTGCCCTTGGCATCGCCGGCTGGCAATGGTGGCAGGCTCACGTCGACAGCGTGAGCGGCCAGGCGAGCGCCAAGTACGAGCAGATGCTGTCGGACCTCGGTAAGGGTGACCGAACGGGGGCCCTGATTCTTCTTGCCGACCTCGAGCGCGACTTCTCGTCGACCCCCTACGCAGACCAGGCGAGACTCGCCGTGGCGCGGGTCTACGTCGAGGGCAACGAGCTCGATAAGGCCAGCACCGAGCTGCAGGCCGTGAGCCAGCATTCGAAGGATAAGCAGCTCGCCCTGGTGGCGCGGCTGCGGCTTGCGCGAGTACTGATCGCGCAGAAGAAGCCCGACGACGCGCTCGCCGCGTTGGACGGAGTGGATCCCGGCGCTTTTGAGGCTCTTTTTCACGAGGTCCGCGGGGACGCTGAGTTCGCCAAGGGCAACAAGGCCGCGGCGCTGACCGAGTACCGCACGGCCCGCACGAGGGACGCCGGTGGCGGCTCCGACACATCGCTGCTCGACCTGAAGATCGCCGATCTCCTGGCTGTAGCCGCACCATCCGCCCCTGCCGCTCCGACCCCAACGGCACAGACCCAGGCTGCAAAATAACGATGCGACAACTGCGACGCTGGACCACGGTGGCTGGGCTGCTGCTTCTCGTAGCGGCCTGCTCGAAAGACAAAGATATCGATACGCCGGCGGTACTTACGCCGATTAATGCGACCCTGAAGGTCGATCGCGTCTGGAGCGCGTCGGTACCCGACAAGGGTGCCAAGGTGCTGCGTCTCGGGCTCGGTCTCGCGGCTGAAGGCAACCGCGTCTACGCGGCCGGGTTCAAGGGTGAGGTCATCGCGTTCGATCTCGCGTCAGGACACTCTGTCTGGCGCACGAAGACAAAAGCTCCGATATCCGGCGGTCCTGCGGCGAGTAGCGATCTTGTCGTAGTCGGCACGAGCGCGGGCGAGGTTATTGCACTCACCGCGGCGGACGGAAAGATCCTCTGGAGGGTCCGGCTGAATGGCGAGATCCTCGCGGCACCCGCGATTTCGGACCGTGCGGTCGCCGTGCGAACCGTAGATGGAAAGCTGCGCGCCCTTTCTCCGAAGGACGGACATGATCTGTGGACCCAGGAGCAGCAGGTACCTCGCCTCTCGCTTCGCGGTACCTCACGACCCGTGATCGCAGGCGAGCTCACTCTTTGTGGGTTCGACAATGGCAAGGTCATCGCCGTAAACATGAATGACGGCTCGCTGCAATGGGAGGCCACGGTGGCTCCCCCGCATGGCCGTACCGAGCTGGAACGCCTCGTCGACGTCGATTCGACGCCGCGCGTCTCGGGTCAGGATGTCTTCACCGTAGGTTTCCAGGGCCGCGTCGCCATGCTTGCGCTCGATACGGGCCAGGTTTGGTGGTCGCACGACGCCTCGAGCTATCGGGGCATCGCCCTCGATGACGACGCTGTCTACATCGCGAATGCAGCCGGTGAGGTCGTCGCCTTGAGGCGCCGTACTGGAGCGGAGGTCTGGCGCCAAAAGGCGCTGCTCCATCGCGGTCTGTCTGCCGTGGCGCTCACCGACAACGCAGTAGTGACGGCCGACTACCAGGGCAACGTGCATTGGTTGGATAAGGCGACCGGCGAGCTCGCTGCACGCGCGCAGAGCGGTAAGGTAAGGGTTAGCAACCCGCCGGTCGTTTCCGGCAACATGGTCGTCGTCATCAACGACGCGGGCCACATAAGCGCTTTCCGCACGACGCCGATCGGGGCTTCCATGTCCGGATCGCGCGCGATTCCGACAGAAGCCGCGCCAGCCGGATCCACCACGACCGCCCCGGCTGCTCCGGCCGCCCCGGCCCCGGCAGCGGAGCCCCCGGCCCCAACACCAGCCCCGTCGCCGGCCCCCGCCCCGGAACCTGCGGCCCCGCCAA
>DATBCZ010000415.1:0-4218 GCA_036270175.1 Steroidobacteraceae bacterium
CACCCGCGCCCGATCCGATGATGACGACGGCGCCGTCGTCATTCTGCTCGATACGCGTCACGCGAGCACGGGCCCGCTGTCAGCCGCAGGCACGTCGGGTAACCAACGCAGGTCGTTGAAGCCGCGCTGCAGGTAACCGCCTTTGGAAAAGGCCTCGCCTTCGTATCCAAAATACGCGTAAGCCAACGGTGTCGAATACAGGACCAACAGCGTCTGGACTCGCAAATTCTGGAAAAACGGGGTTGACTCGATCCGCCGCAGCGCCTCCACGCGCACGCTTTCCGACCCGCCGGCGAACCCGGCGCCCAGACTCGCGACGCCCTCCTTGAGCTGACGATGTAAAGCCTCATCCTTGGCCGCGGCCGCGTCCAGTGCGCGGACGACGAATGCGTAGGCCGCATCCTCGAGCTTGTCGTGCGGGGCTATGGTGCGCGTGGCGGCCAGGAGCGTCGCCGCCTCCGCGCTGGTGAGAGATGTCAGGTCAACGGCCCAGGCTCGCGACGGCGCCAGGAGCGCGAGCGGGCTCCCGGCGGCCAGCAGGCCCGTTAAAACACCGGTGACATGGAGGAATTCGCGACGCGCTACTGGTATTGTCATGCCCTTGGAATGTGCGCCAGTTGGCCAAGCAAGGCAATGCAGCCTCGCTTGCGAGCGAATTCGCAATGTACCGACAGTGCACCCTCTACCGGCATGGAAGCCAGCAGGCTACCCTCGTTCCCGGGCCCAGGACTGTTGGCCCGATATTGGGGTTGGCGCTCCTGGAAATGGGGCCCACTACACTACGGAGCCGGTGATGGGACTGTTGATCGATGGAGAATGGCGCGCCGCGCCGCCGGCTCAAGGCGATGCGGGCGACTTTGTCCGCCAGGCGAGCACTCTGCGTCACCAGATCACGGCGGACGGCAGCTCGGGGTTCGAGGCCGAGCCGGGGCGGTACCACTTGTACGTTTCGCGCGCCTGTCCGTGGTGCCATCGCACCATGATCTACCGCGTGCTGAAGCGCCTGGAAAACATCATTTCCATCGGTTTCGTCGAGCCGACCATGCGGGAGCAGGGTTGGACGTTCGCGCAGCCCGACCCGCTCACCGGGGCGCGTCACATCTACGAGGTCTATCAGCAGGCGGACCCGCTTTTCACCGGCCGTGCCACCGTGCCGGTTCTGTGGGACAAGGAAAGCCACGGCATTGTCAACAACGAGTCATCCGACATCATCCGGATGCTGAATACCGAATTCGACGAGATCACTCACGAGCTGACGAATTTCTATCCGGACGCGCTGGCGAACGAGATCGACGAGGTGAACTCCCGCGTCTACGACTCCATCAACAACGGTGTCTACCGGGCGGGATTCGCCACGACACAAGCCGCCTACGAGACGGCGGCGAGACAGGTTTTCGAGGGACTCGGCTGGGCCGAGGAGCGGCTGCGGCGGCAACGTTATCTGCTGGGCGATCTCATTACCGAGGCCGACTGGCGCCTGTTTCCCACGCTCGTGCGTTTCGATGCGGTGTATTACGGGCATTTCAAATGCAACGTACGGCGCCTCAAGGACTACCCCGCCCTGTGGGCCTACACGCGCGAGTTGTACCAGGTCCCGGGAATCGCGGGGACGGTGTCGATCGACGAATACAAGGCCCACTATTACGGCAGCCATCTCAACATCAATCCGACCGGTATCATTCCTATCGGTCCCGAGTTGGATTTCACGGCACCTCACGGCCGTGCCGAAGCGTTTCCCCGCCGTGACGGCAGCAGCACGGCGTCGGTGACGGCGCTCTCGGTGAACGGACAGCAGACTCTCGAAGAGGATTCCACCGTGGAAGTGCCGGCGTTCAAACAGACCGGCTCATCAGTGGAATAGCATGCCGCTGACGAAGATGGAGCATTATCTCGTCCTGACGGACGACATCGACGCGACCCGGGACTTCTATGTCCGGGCGCTCGGAATGCACGTGGGTTTCAGACCGCCACTGGGTTTCCCTGGCTACTGGGTGTATGTGGGCGACACGCCCTGCATTCACATCGCCGAGTGGGAGACGTACACCACTCACTCATTGGAACAAGGTATCGCCGTTTCCTCGCGTGCAAGCGGCACCGGGCCGGTGGACCACATCGCTTTCAACGCGCTCGACTATGACGACGTGGTCGCAAGACTCGAAGCTCACGGAGTGCAGGCCGCCCGCAATGATGTGCCCGGCGGCGTTTTGCGGCAGCTTTTTCTGCAAGATCCGAACGGCGTGAAGATCGAGATCAACGTGCGGAAGGCGTAGACGCCGCGCTCGCGACGTCGACGAGGATTTTCGTGCCTTCCTGCCGGTGGAGGCGCTCGAAGCCGTCCTCGATGAGTCCGTCGAATGGAATGGTCTCCACCCAACCCGCGGACGGATAGGCGCCCGAAGCCATCTCCTGAATGACACTCGGAAAGGCGTTGCAGGACAGGGCAACGCCGGTGATCCGCGCTTCCGACATGAGAATATCCATCGCTCCGATCTCGAGCGGACGCGTGTGAATCGCGACGACGACGACATTGCCGTCCACCGCGGTACCGAGTAGTGCCGCCTGAAAAGCTTTCGGCACTCCGGCGGCATCGATCGAGGCGTCCGCGCCCCGCCCGCCTGTCAGATCCTTTATCGCGGAGACCACCTTTCCATCGCTCGGGTCGAGAATCGTCGTGACACCGAGGCTTTTCAGGACCGCGCGACGCGCGGGCGACGGATCGCTCATGATCACCCGAACTCCACGACGCTTCAGCGTGAAATACACACCGATTCCGATGGGACCCGCACCATGTACGACGGCCGTTTGGCCGGCCTCGAGATTGCAACGGTCAGCTGTACGCCAGGCAATTGCCATAGGCTCGACGAGCGCGCCCTGCATCGGGGTGAGGCTACGCGGCAGCTTGTGCGCCATCGACCTGAGCACCACCGAGAACTGCGCCAGTCCGCCGCTGCTGCGGTTGTAACCGTGAAAGGCCAACAGGCCGCAGTGGTTATATTGCCCCGAAGTGCAATAGAGGCAGTGGCCGCACGTTTCAACCGGCTCGACCGCCACACGGTCGCCGAGCGACAGATCCTCCACTCCATCGCCTACATCAACCACTTCGCCACACAGCTCGTGTCCCATGATCACAGGGTTTTTCACCCCGGTGAGGGGATGAGGCGTGGTCGTGCGAGTGGTGATCGGACCGTCGTAGTACTCATGGAGGTCACTGCCGCAAATGCCGTTGTACAGCACTTTCAGCTTCACCTCGCCTGGGCCGGCGACGGGCTCTGGGACCTCTTCTAGCCGCAGGTCCTGACGGCCGTGGTAGACGGCGGCGCGCATAGTGGGGGGACACTAGGGGGCGGTGGCGGGAGCGTCAAGGGAAGGTTGGGCGATCGTCTGACTGATGAGCGAGAGCGAAAATGGAACTTTTAGCGAACATTTACTATTGTTCGACCCTATATTGTCTGTTTAAACGAACACTTGAAACCGGCTTACACCGCCAAAGAACTGGGCTCGCTCGTCCGCGCCGAGCGTAAGGCGCGCGGTCGCACGCAGGAGTGGGTCGCCGAGCGGGTGGGCTGTCGACGCCAAACCATAGCGGACTTGGAGACAGGCCGAAACGTCACCCTCAACATTCTGATGGGGACCTTGACTGCACTGGGAAAGGGATTGGCCATCGTCGACGCCCGTGTCGACGTCGAACGTCTGAGGGAGATTTTCAGTGACGACGCCGAGGAAAACTAAGAGTTAGGCGAGGGCGAAATTCAGGTCCTTCTGTGAGAGAAGGCGGATTGGGACGCTGGGGACGTGCCAGATGTCGGTGGCGTATTCGCGCACGGTGCGATCCGAGGAAAATACGCCCGAGCGGGCGACATTCAGGATCGACATGTGGCTCCAGTGCCGGAAGTCGTTGTAGGCGTGTGACACCTGCGCCTGGCAGTCCACATAGGACTGGAAGTCGGCGAGCAGCATGTAGGTGTCCCAGTTGAGGAGGCCATCGACTATGGGACGGAACTGCGTGGCATCGCCTCGCGAGAAGAAGCCGTCGCGGATGAGATCTATCACCGCGCGCAGCTCGGGATTGCTCTGGTAGAACGAGGCGGGACGATAGCCGTCGCGGCGCAGAGCCTCCACTTCGGCGGCACTCAGGCCAAACATGAAGAAGTTCTCGGGACCGACCTCGTGACGAATTTCGATGTTGGCGCCATCCAGGGTGCCGATGGTGAGCGCCCC
>DATBCZ010000416.1:0-6031 GCA_036270175.1 Steroidobacteraceae bacterium
GCAGAGAAGGCCGCACGTGCCCAGATCGCGGCAAGCACCCTGGCGGATGCCGTCGTGGTGGACTGTCAGCTGCCCGGGCGTTTGATGGCGTTGGGAGGCATGCGTAACTACCTGACCCCTGGAGTGTTGACCCGGCTTGCCGCCATCGATTGTCGGACGCGCGGCGGTGAATATACGGTGAGCGACCTCGCCAGTGGCACGCTGTCGTTGGCGCGCTGGCTTCCCCTGGCCGAGAAGGGTGATGTCGAAGCGCAGTATTACGTAGCGCGAATTTATGCCAACGGCATGGATAACGTGCCGATGGACTACTCCAAGGCCGCCGATTGGTATCAACGCGCTGCGCAGAAGAAGTACGCACCTGCGATGCAGGAGCTCGGTTACCTTTATGAGCAGGGGTTCGGCGTCCAACAGGATCCGCTGGCCGGTCTGAACCTGCAACGGGAGGCATCGGGGCTCGGAGAAGATCTCGATTACGCGTGGAAAATCGCGGCAACGCGCGAGCAGGCCGACAAGCGGATTGCGGCGTTGACCGAGCAGCTCGCCGGAACGAACAGTGTGGCTCGGGACCTGCGCGCGCAGCTGCAAGTCAAGGACGCGAGGCTCCTGCTCGGGAATGCAGAGCTTGCGAAGGACCGACAGCAACTCGCCCGGCTGCGGGCCGAGTTGGAGGAGGCACGGAGCGCGAGCGGGAGCTCCGGTGCGAGCATCGCCCGCATCCAGGAGTTGCAGCAGAAGCTGGCGGCCGACGAGGGCGCCCTCACTGACAAGCAGCGGGAGATCGACGAGCTCGCGGGGAGTCTCTCAACACACCAGGCACAGCTGGCCGAGCAACTGGCGAGGTCGCAGGAGACCAACTCCAAGCTCAACGAGCTGTTGGCCACCGGGCGTGCCGCGAACGAGGGATTGCGTACGAATGTGGCCCAGATAGAGCTGCGGCTGAATCAGGCGGAAGCCGAGCTGAGCACGCTGCGCACGAGCTATCTGCGGGAGACGAATGAGCTCGCGGCCCGCGATGAGGAGCTGCAACAGCTCAGGGAGCACGGCGGCGATGCGGCGCAGGCCCTGCGTGCGCAGGTCCAGCGTTTGCAATCGCAGGCGCGTGACGATACGCAGTCGCGCGACGAGAAGTCGGCGCTGACGGCACAACTGAGCGCCAAGCTGGCAGCCAGGACACAAGAGCTCGAGGAGCAGCAACGGCGGATTACGGCGATGCGGGCGGAGACTGACCGGCTACGGGATGAGTACACACGCGCCCGTGAGGCGAGTAACAGGCAGACGGCCACAATCAGTGGCCAGGAGCAACAGGAGCGCGCAGCGCTGCTTCTGGCGGAGGAGAAAATCGCCAAACAGAACGATCGAATGGAGCATCTGGAGGTGGAGGTGGCCGCGCGCAAGCTGGCGCTGGTCAAGCTGCGCGAAGGCCTCACACAGGAGGCCGCCGGGAACGAAGTCGCCAATCGCAAGCGCATTGCCGCCCTCGAGGCCGAGGTAGGCGAGAAGGACAAGCAACTGTCGGCCTTGCGCGTCGAGATAGCCAAGTCAGGTGAGCCGCCAGCGCCTTCTCAGGTGGCAGCGAATCTCAACACTCGCGGACCGCACGAGACTGTTGGGGCCCCGGATCCCGATGAGCTTCTGCGCATGGTGCGCCGTCTGGGCCCCACGAACTACCATGCCCTGGTAATCGGCAACGGCAGCTATCGCTTCATGCCCGGGTTGAAAACCCCCGTCAGCGACGCGCGCGACGTGGCCGATGTGCTCAAGTCGCGCTATGGATTCGATGTCAAGCTCCTGACGGACGTCACCCGCGATCAGATCATGGCGGCCATGAATGAATATGCGCGGACACTGACGGATACCGATCGCCTGCTGATCTACTATGCGGGTCACGGGGGGACGAAGAATTTTCCGCCTGAACGCGCCTTCTGGTTGGGCGTCGATGCCGATCCCGAGCTGCCCTCGAGTTGGTTGTCGGCACAGACGGTCGCCGATGCGATCTGGCAGATTCACGCCCGCCACATCCTGCTGGTCGCAGACTCTTGTTTCTCCAGCGTCATCACCCATCCGACCTCGACGACTCTCGTGCGGACGGACGACGAGCGCGGCACGGCAATCCGCTGGAACAAGGCCGCGCGCATGGTGTTGACCTCCGGGCAGAATGAACCGGTGGTTGACGCTACATCGACCGATGCGACTCACTCGAAATTTGCCGAGCTTTTCATAACCGTGCTGCGCCAGAACAGTATTCTGCTCTCTGGCGAGGTTCTGGCACATGAGTTGACTAGCCGGATACAGGAGTATGCGCGCCGCACGGGGCTGAAGCAGACGCCCACCTATTCCAATCTGCAGGATCCACAACACAAGTTTGGCGATTTCTTCTTTGTGCCTCTGGTCACACCCGTTCAGGTGGCGTCGCGGCAGTGACGCACCGGGCGGCCGCTGCGCCCCGAAAACCAAGAACAGGAGAGGAAACGTGTTCAAGATGTCGTATCGGACGATCGGACCGGCAGTGGCCCTGGTGCTGCTGGCCCTGGCGACTGCCGCGCGGGCGCAATTGCCGCCGCCTCCCACCAATGCAACACGGCTGCAGCAAGTCATGTTTTCCGCGGTGGTGAATATGTGCGTCAAGGATCTGGACAATCACCAGTTCACGGACGCTCGCCAAAATGATCTTCATGACCAGTGTCATGCCATAGCGGGGGCGAATCTCGTCAACGGTGTCGGCAGTGCAGCCCCGGATACAGCGCTCGGTTCGTTGCAGCAGGTCTCCGGCAACGAGGTCACGACACAGGGCTCGCTGTCAACTCGAGTCAGCGGCGGACAATTTGGCAACATCGCGGGGCGGTTGAATGCACTGCGTTTCGGCTCGAGCGTCTCGCTGTCACAGGGCGTCACAGCGCAGAACACGGGCGTCGGGGAGTCGCTCGGCTCCGGCTCACAGGCGTTCGCCTTCGATCGGGCTTCCCTCGAGTCCGCGCGCGAGGGCTATTCGCCGCCAGTCGCGTTGCAATCCGCCGGCTCGCCGTACGGTGGCAGTCTCATCAGGACCCGCTATGCCGGCGACGAGTCTTACGGGGTAGCTCAGACGGGTGCCGCGTCACGAGCGAGCGGCACAGGCGTCGAGCCCGGTGGCGTGCAGAGTCCCTGGGGGGTGTTCCTGCAGGGTAGTTACAACTCCGGGCGGCATGATCAGACCGACAACGAAGACCCGTTCAACTTTCATTCCGTCAGCGTGACCGCCGGAGTCGACTACAACTTCGGGAGTGCCGTGCTCGGCGCGTCCATTGGGCATGACAACTTTGACGCGGGCGTCCGTCCCTCCGGAACCACTGTATCGGGCGGCAGCACACGCATCAAGACCACGAGCGGATCCGTGTATGGCGCGTGGTTTGGTCCCGCCTGGTACTTCAACGGCATCTTCAACTACGGTAGTCTCAAGACCGATCAATCGCGCGAGGTCAAATACACAGCGACCTATGCCGCAGGGTTCGACCCGCAGAGCATCCCCGGCTCAACAGATCAGTGCACCGGCACGACCTGCACCGTCACTGTCGATCGCCTGCTGGTTGCAAATCCGGGCGGCAACACCTTTGCGGTGGGAGCGACCGCGGGATATCAGTACGCGGCGTTCGGTTGGGATCTGTCTCCGTCCTTGAGTGTCAACTACCGAAGGGTGAAGTTTGATTCCTTCTCCGAGAGCGATCCGAGTGTGGCCAACGACGGCCTGGCGCTCTCGTTCGGCGAGCGAACGATCGAGTCGCTGCGCTCCATCCTGGGCGGGCAGGTATCGAAGCCCATCAGTGTGTCGTTCGGCATCGTAGCACCGGTCGTGCGGGTCGAATGGGATCACGAGTTCAAGACCGGTGCTCGCTCGATAGCCGCGCACTATACGTTCGACCCGAGCTGTGTGAATGGCGTTTGTGACAGCAATTTCGCGCTGCCAACCGACACGCCCGCGGCGAACTACGGGGTGGCCGGCGCGGGCGTCGTCGTGACACTGGCGCGGCGAGTGCAGGCGTTCGTCTTCGATGAGGCACAGTTCGGTTATTCCAAGTATCACAGCAACTCGGTCACGCTGGGCGTGCGCGGCCAGTTTTAGACGCAATGGCGTGGCGGAGGTCAGCCGGTGGGCGCAGCCTGCGCCCGACAGAGCTCGGCGTTCTGGCGGCAGAGCGTCCGCTTTAGTCGGAACAGCGGGTAGGTATGGGCAAAGCTCTGCCCTTCGATCACCAGCCGCAGAGCGTCGGCGGGCCGGTCGGCGCTCAACATCGCTTGGGCGCGATCCTCGAACAGGCTCGCCGCATCGCTCGTCAGCTGCAACGCCTGGCCGTTGGCAGGATCGAGCTCGCGGACCCGCTTCAGCAGCTCGAGCAGATTGTTATCGCCTCGGGAGAGGAGGGCGGTGAGCTCATCGGCTGAGCGCGTGTTGCCGGCTTGCCGGAGGGCTGCCTTGCCAAGATATAGATAGTCGTCGATATCACGACGCTGTTCCTCTGTCAGAGGCCGCGCGGGCGCGCCGGTATCCGGCCACAGGTGCGAGTTGAGGGCCTGGTCGGCCGCGAAGTCCTGATAGTAGCGGACACCAAAGTACAGCGACGCGACGGCGGCCGTGGCTGCACAGGCCACGAGGGCGGCGCGGTATCTCCTGAGCCAGCTGCGGGGTGCGAATGCGAGCTGGAACTCCTGTACGTTCGCGATCCGGTCACGGCGCCGCAGGGCCAGGCCGCGGCGCAACGTATCCCATTGCAGGTGCGTCAGTGAGCGGATCCGCCGCGGCGAAGGTGAATTTTCCAGGTCTTCGCGTGAGAGGATCGAGCCGCGCGGATGTTTGCCGGCGTAGATCTGATACACGAGACACGCGAAGGCGTAGACATCATCTCGTGTGTCGGGCGCTTCCTGATTCCACTGCTCCAGTGATGCATATCCTGGTGTCAGGCCGCCCAGGCGTTTGCCCGGATCAAACAATGTGACGTTGCTTTCAGTACCTATCGCCCGCAGGGGTCGCGCAATACCGAAGTCCATTACCTTCACGGTCCCACTGGTGCAGACGAAGATGTTGGCCGGTTTCAGGTCGGAATGGACCACGCCGTGTTTGTGCGCACAAACCAGCGCTTCGCCAATCTGCTCGACGATCTTCCATTTGCGTTCGGGAGTGGCTCGTTCGAAATCCGGACCCTGCAGCCACGCCTCGAGAGGCTCGCCCTCGAGCAACTCCATGGTCATGTAGGCGTGCGGGCCGTCGTAGTCGAAGTCGAACACCTTCACGATAGATTCGTGGGCCAGGCTCTGCGCCCGCTCCGTTTCCCGCTGCAGGGAGATCACGGCGTCCGGATGTTGCCGGAATGCGTCGTTCAGCAGTTTCAGCGCGATGTAGGGATTGCGGGCGCGGAAGTCTTCCCTGTTGCGGTCGCGGGCTTTGAATACGGTTCCCATCCCGCCGCGGCCGAGCTCCATCACGAGCGTGTAGCGGCCGTCGAGGACGTCTCCAACCTTGGCGGTCGCCTCGGCGTCAGCGGCCATAGCTTCGGGGGTCGGCTCGAGGTTGGTGAGCTCGACCAGGCTGACTTTCGTCCTGGACTCTTCGGCAGGATCTGACTTTTCAGACGCTGTCGACGCAGCCGGGGCGTCCTGTGAGCGGGTGGCGGGTTGAGGATAGACGGTCCGATCGAAGTCGGAGCTGCCAGCGAGGGCCACGCTGCCGGCGACAGCCGAGGTGGAGCCCTTGTTGGCAGGTGGGGGGCTGGCCTTCGTCAGCCCGCCTTTCTGGGGAGCCAACAGGTCCTCAATGGTCAGCATCAGGGCGGGCGATACACGACCAATGCGTATGCTCTCGGCGAGCCAGCTTGCCACGCTGTCACGCCGTTCAGGATGCTCCCGGAGGTAGTCGCGAAATACGCTGCGCAGCTCATCCACATTGCTGAGACCGCTCGTAAACCGGCCCAACGCAATTCGCAGCTTCTCCATTACCGTCTCTGTTGGGGCGTCTGCGGCTTTACCTTGCCGCTGCTGGGCCTTAGTCCTGTGGTATCGCCAG
>DATBCZ010000417.1:0-9403 GCA_036270175.1 Steroidobacteraceae bacterium
GCCTCGGGGGGTGTGGAGGCGATCCCCGGCACCCAGGGTAACGATATCTCCTACCAGGTGCAGTTCTTCGGCACCGGGTTGCTGAGCAATGCCGACTTTCACCAACTGGTCCTGCGCTACGACCACCTGCCCACCGCGGATTCGACCGGTGTGGACTACATCGCCCGCTACCCGATCTGGGGCTCATGGCGCATCGGGCCGCGAGTTCTGGTGCAGCGGATCGTGAACGACTCGGGACCAGTTCAGTACGTCTACAATCCTTATGCGCACGCGGACTGGCAGCGCCGTGGAAGAATGGTGGAGATCGAGGCCGGCACCGAAATAGGCCGCAATCCGGACGTGCTGCAGATCGGCAACACGACTCGGCTGTTTGTCAGCATGGGCTACCGGGTGAACTTCTGACATGCGCCGGGGTGTGAACAATCCGCGATCGCTGCGCCTCAAGCCAACGTTCCGACTGGCGCTGACGCTCCGGCTGGCTCTGGCCTTCGTGCCCGGACTCGCCCTGAACCTTGCCGGCTGTACTTTCCCCACCCCTCGCCCGCCCGAATATCTCGATTCTGAAACGGCCGCTCTCGTCACGACCGTCACCTCGCCGATCGTCTTCGCCCGCTCTCACCTGGATGTTGCCTCCAACGCAAGGCAATACGCCACCGTCGCAGCCGTGAGCGTCAATCGCTCCGGCCACTACGAATACGTGCTGTTGGTTTATCTCTGGTCGACAGTGGATCCGCGTCTCGGCATCGACCGACACCCGGGACAGAACGTGATCCTACTCGCGGACGACCGGGCCATCCGGCTCGTACGGGATAGTCGAAGCATGCACGAAGTGGGCATCTCGACACCGCTCCACGCCCCGGAGCACATACGCGGCCAGCCGCGCATTTACCGCGCTGACCGGGAAACACTGCAGTTCCTCTCGGGAGCACGGCGAGTGAGGCTACTACTCGAAGGTGACGAAGACCCGCGGCCTTTTGATGTATGGACGGACGGACGCCGCGCTATGGCCTATTGGCTGGAAGTCGCCTCCGGCGCTTCCAGCGAGCACGCCCATTAGCGGATTCGGCCCGCGGGCTGCGCGCCCCGAGCAAAAGGCGCGGCTTTTGCTCGCTACTTAGCATGCCGGTTCCGAAACTAGCGGTTGATCGAATCGATCGCCCGCTTGTCGACCGCCAACGCCGCCTCATGCAGAGCCTCCGACAGAGTCGGATGCGCATGAATAGTCCGCTGCAGATCCTCGCTGCTGGCCGAGTACTCCATCGCGAGCACCGCCTCAGCGATGAGCTCTCCCGCCATCGGCCCGATGATGTGCACGCCGAGAATCTCGTCGTCATCCTTGGCCGCAATCACCTTGGCAAAGCCCTGCGCCTGTTCCATGGCGCGTGCGCGACCGCTGGCCAGGAACGGGAAAACACCCACTTTGTACGCCTTGCCCTGCGCCTTCACCTGCTCCTCGGTGAGGCCCACCCAGGCAATCTCAGGCGCCGTGTACACGACGGACGGTACCGTCTTGTAGTTCACCTCGGCAAAGTTGCCGGCGATGAGGTCGGCAACCATGACACCTTCTTCCTTACCCTTGTGCGCCAGCATCGGACCCCGGACGCAATCGCCAACGGCCCAGATCCCTTCCGCACCGGTCTTACACTGGTGGTCGACCTTGATGAAACCGCGCTCATCCAACTCCACGCCGGTCTCGGGACCCAACAAATCCTTCGTGTAGGGACGCCGGCCGATGGCGACGACGAGTCGGTCGACGGTGAGCTTCTGCTCGCCCTTCGCATCGGTGTAGGTCACGTCGACGGCATCGCCCGTGACCTTCGCTCCGGTCACTTTCGCACCCAGCCGGATATCCATGCCGAGCTTCTTGAAGTGACGCAGGGCCTCTTTTCCAACCTGCCCGTCAGCCACCGCGAGAAAGTCCGGCAGGGCTTCCAGCATGACGACTTCGCTCCCGAGTCGCCGCCAGACACTTCCCAGCTCCAGGCCGATCACGCCGGCGCCAATGACACCCAGACGCTTGGGCACGGACGGAAATTCCAAGGCGCCCCAGGAATCGACGATGTGCGGCGACTGGAACGGGGCCGAGCGCAGCTCAATTGGAGCTGAGCCGGACGCGAGAATGATGTTCTTGGCGGTGAGCTCGCGACGCGTGCCATCGTGGGCGACGAACTCCACGCGATGACCCGACAGCAGTTTGCCGTGACCCTGCAACGGGGTGACGCCAGCCGCCTTGAAGAGCGCCAGGATGCCCTGGGTCATGGTCTTGACGATGCCCGCCTTGCGCTTCTGCATCTGTCCGACGTCCATGGTGACGTCCGGCGCCTTGATCCCGTGCGCAGCGAACTCCTCGTGAGCGCGGTGATAAAGCTCAGTCGACTCCAGCAGCGCCTTGGAGGGAATGCACCCCGCGTTCAGGCACGTGCCGCCAAAGGCGCAGATGCCGTCAGGGTTCTTCCACTCGTCGATACAGGCGACGCTGAGTTTGTTCTGCCCGGCACGGATCGCGGCGGGATAGCCCGCGGGACCGCCGCCGATGACAATGACATCGAAAGTGTCGGACATGGAGAACTCCACTGGAGACTGCTTTTGTTGATTATGGGGACGAAGTCAGGCGCGGCAAGTTGCCGCTCAACCGGCCCGCCATTCGCGGGCACGGCGCCCGCGTGCCGCTAACCGCCGGTCGGCATGCTCGCACGCGTTCGCACCCTGCGCGGCCCGGGCGCTTTTCGCCAATTGACTATACGCCGAGCAGCATGCGGCCCGGATCCTCGAGCGACTCCTTCACGGTCACGAGGAACTGTACCGCTTCGCGGCCGTCGATGAGCCGGTGATCGTAGGTCACCGCGAGATACATCATCGGCCGGGCGACAATCTGCCCATTAACGACCATCGGCCGCTCCTGGGTCTTGTGCATGCCGAGGATCGCGCTCTGCGGAGCGTTGACGATCGGTGTCGACATGAGCGAGCCGAACACACCGCCATTGGTGATGGTGAACGTGCCGCCCGTGAGGTCCTCGATCGCGATCGTGCCTTCGCGCGCCTTCTTGGCGTAGTTCCCGATTTCCTTCTCAATCGTCGCGAAGCTCTTCACGTCCGCGTCGCGCACGATCGGAACCATCAACCCGCGTTCC
Organism: Steroidobacteraceae bacterium; assembly: GCA_036270175.1. Lineage (GTDB taxonomy): Bacteria > Pseudomonadota > Gammaproteobacteria > Steroidobacterales > Steroidobacteraceae > 13-2-20CM-66-19. Next base: position 3,132 of record DATBCZ010000417.1, read on the forward strand.
GTCGAGACGGCGACACCGATGTCGTAGTACTCGTGATAGATCACGTCGGTGCCATCGATGGAGGCATTCACAGCAGGAAACTTCTTCAGCGCCTCGATCGAAGCCTTCACGAAGAAAGACATGAAGCCGAGCTTCACACCGTGGTCTTTCTCGAAGCGATCTTTGTAGCGATTGCGAAGCTCCATCACCGCCGTCATGTCCACTTCGTTGAAAGAAGTGAGCAGCGCCTGTGTGGACTGTGCTTCGACCAATCGCTGCGCAATACGCTGACGCAGCCGCGTCATCGGTACGCGTTGCTCGGTGCGAGATCCCGCAACCGGTCGCGCCGTGGGAGCCGACGGTGCGGGAGCCGGAGCACGCGCAGCCGGCGCCGACGCAGGCGGCTCCGCTCTGTCAGTAACCGGCGTTGGTTTCTTGCCGAGAAAATCGACGACGTCCGACTTCGTCAGACGCCCATCCTTACCGGAGGCCGGAATGGCACCCGGATCAAGCTTGTTCTCTTCAACGAGTCGGCGAACCGAAGGGCTCAACTTTCCAGCGGCCTCAGCGCTGACGGTGCCACCAGCGTGCCCGTTGCCTGCACCCGCGGCTGACGCGCTCGCACCTGGCTGCGACACGCTTGCAGGGCCAGCGGTCTTCGCAGCGGTAGCGGACGCCGCGCCGACTGGCGAGCCTGCGGCAGCTTTGTCGCCGCCCGACGCTCCCCCCGTGGGCCTTTCCGCCGTCGATGCGCCCGCCGTAGCACCCTCTTCAATGATCGCCAACAACTGCCCGCTGGTCACCACGGTGCCGCTCTGGATCTTGATCTCCCGCACCACCCCGTTAGCTGGCGCAGGCACTTCGAGTACGACCTTATCCGTCTCCAGATCCGCGAGATTCTCATCGCGCTTGATCGCGTCCCCCGGCTGTTTATGCCAGGCAACGAGCGTGGCATCTGCCACCGATTCGGGCAGTTGGGGAACCCGGATTTCAGTCGTCATGAGCTCTTTCTCAATGGGGTCGGCGACACGGCGCTAGCGGCCGGGGTCGCCGCGATGGCGCCAGAGCCGGTGAGCCGGGTGGTCTCCCTCGCGGAATCTTCAGTGGCGGTTGCGTGCAGCGCCGCGTGGATCAACGCGGTCTGCTCGGCTTCGTGGATCTTGCTAATGCCGGTCGCCGGCGCGGCGGCCGGAGCGCGACCCGCGTACAGGACCTGCCGTCGGCCACCGAGGGCCTCCTGCAGGCGGTGGCGAATCTGGTACCAGGCACCCTGGTTCTGGGGCTCTTCCTGGCACCACACGATCTCGCGGGCATTCGGATACCGGTTCAGGGCCGCCTCGTATTCCTCGCTCGGGAAGGGATAAAGCTGCTCGACGCGCACGATCGCGACGTCGCGCAGGTTGTCCTTGCGTCGGGCCTTCAACAGGTCGAAGTAAACCTTCCCGCTACAGAAGACGACACGCCGTATCTGCGCGGGCGGAAGATCATCAACCTCGTCGATGACGCGCGCGAAGCTGCCCTGCGTGAGGTCCTCCAGCGACGACACAGACATGTCGTTGCGGAGCAGGCTCTTCGGCATCATCACGATGAGCGGCTTACGGAACGGCTGCAGCATCTGACGGCGGAGCATGTGAAACATCTGCGCCGGGGTCGAAGGCACGCAAACCTGCATGTTCGACTCAGCACACAACTGCAGAAAGCGTTCGAGACGCGCGGAGGAATGCTCCGGTCCCGCCCCTTCATAACCATGCGGGAGGAATAGAGCGAGTCCGCAGAACCGCTCCCACTTCGCTTCGCCCGAGCTGATGAACTGGTCGATGATGACCTGGGCGCCGTTGGCGAAGTCGCCATACTGGCCTTCCCAGATCACCAGGGCATTGGGCTCGGTCGTGGAGTATCCGTACTCGAAGCCCATGACGGCTTCTTCGGAGAGCACGGAATCGATGATCTGTACCCGCGGCTGATGATCCGCGATGTGTTGTAGCGGGACATACGTGGCGTCGCTGTTCTGCTCGTGCAGAACGGCGTGGCGATGAAAGAACGTACCGCGTCCGCTGTCCTGTCCCGAGATACGGACGGAAAAGCCGTTCTCAATGACAGCTGCGTAGGCGAGCGTCTCGGCACAGCCCCAGTCCAGAGGCATTTCGCCGGCCAGCATCTTCTTGCGATTGGCAATGACCTGCGCAACGCGAGGGTGCAGGTTGAAGCCCGCCGGAATGCTGACGATGCGCTCACCCAGCGACTTCAAGCGGCGCATTTCCACGCCGGTCTGCACCCGTTCGGTCCAGTCGGTCTGCGAGTACGCGCTCCAGTCCACCGTGTACTTGTTGCCGATCATGCCGAGGGAAGCACGCGCCTGCGGCCGCGCCTCGTCGAGACCGTTCCGATACTGCTCGACCATGCCCGTGGCATCGGCCTCGGACAAGACGCCTTCGGCGATGAGCTTGTCCGCGTAAATCTTGCGCGCCGTCGGATGCTGCCGAATGACCCGATACATACCGGGCTGTGTCGCGGCAGGCTCGTCAGCCTCGTTATGACCGTGGCGCCGATAGCACACGAGGTCGATCACGACGTCCTTGCGGAAACGCATGCGATATTTGAGCGCAAGGCGCGTCACAAACACGACAGCTTCAGGGTCGTCGGCGTTGACGTGGAAGATTGGCGCTTCGAGCATCTTCGCAACGTCGCTGCAATAAATCGTCGAGCGGGCGTCGCTGGGCTCGGAAGTCGTGAAGCCAACCTGGTTGTTGATGATGACGTGAACGGTGCCGCCGGTGTAGTAGCCGCGCGCCTGCGAAAGCTGCAGCGTCTCCATCACGACGCCCTGCCCGGCGAACGAAGCATCACCGTGCACGAGCAAGGGCAACACACGATCGCCCAACTCATCGCCGCGCCGCTCCTGCCGCGCGCGGACCGACCCTTCCACTACCGGATCGACAACCTCGAGGTGCGACGGATTGAATGCCAGCACGGTATGAACGTTGCCGCTGGCAGTGCGCAGATCAGCAGAGAAGCCTTTATGGTACTTCACGTCGCCCGAGCCCTTCAGATGGCTCAGGTCGTATTTCCCCTCGAATTCGGAGAACAACACCGAAGGCGATTTGCCGAGCAGGTTCACCAACGCGTTGAGACGGCCGCGGTGGGCCATGCCGATGACGACTTCCTCGATTTTGGCCGAGCCACTCTGTTGAATGAGGTCGTCCATGAGGGGTATGAACGCGTCGCCCCCCTCGAGAGAGAATCGCTTCTGCCCGACGTACTTCGTATGGAGATAGCGCTCCAGACCCTCGGCGGCGGTGAGCTGCCACAGGATGTTGCGACGCTCCTCCGTGCTGAAGCGGTGCTCCAGGCGTCCGGACTGGAACAGGTCCTGCAACCACAGGCGCTCTTCCGAGTCCGACACGTGCGCGAATTCAGCGCCGATCGGTCCGGCATAGATGAACTCGAGCTGGGCCAGGATCTCGCGGAGCTTCATCCGCTTCGGCACCGCCTCAGTGCGGCTGCCCGTGAAGAACTCGGTCTCCAGGTCGGCCGATGACAGGCCGAAGTACTCCAGATCGAGTACGTGCGGCCGTGGCCGCTGCATCAGGGCCAGCGGGTCGACCTGTGCCAGCAGATGGCCGCGATTCGTCCAGATCTGGATGAGACGCGACACCGCGGCCTGCTTCGAGCTGGCCGCCCCACCCGTTCCCGGGTCGGAAGACTTCTGCACCGTAGCAGCGGTACGAGGCTCCTGAGCGCGTGCCGCGATACCCGCCTGGACGGGTCCGTGCGACCGCTCGCCCGCGGCCGGCGGAGCGAGACGCTCAAAGTAAGTACGCCAACGCTCTTCTACGCTCGCGGGGTCGCGAAGATATTGCTCGTAGAGGGCGTCGAGAAAATCGGCGTTACCGCCGTAGAGAGGTGTGGGTTCAAGCATGCTAGGCAAGCAAACAGCGAAGCGCTAGTTTAACGGAATGAGGCCCGCGAGGAAACGTGATTGCCGCGGGACGCGTAGTCTCAAGCTTGCCGTTTGTGACCCAGATACCGGTTCCGTTTATAAAACCCAGTTCAGGAAGGCAGTGCGTCCTGAAGCAACCGGAATTCATAAACCAGTAACACGCCATAGCCCAAAAGCACCGTATAGAGCAGCAGGCTCACCGGGACGCGGCCAAAAACCTTCATTCGGGCAAGTATCGTCAGCATGACGACACCACCCGCGGTCAGCCCGATCTTCACCATCGCGAAAGCCACCGCCGAGCCGCCCACCAGCGGCGCCATCAGAGGGTTCACCTCGTAGGCACCATGGTCGATCAGCGTCAGCGTCAGAAACGCATCGACACACGAGAACAGCACAATGAGCATCGCCACGGCGAGCCATTGCGGGTCATGCCAGTCAACGCCAGCCACCCTACGCTCGCCATTGCGGCGCGAGCCGCGCCGGCGCGGGTTGAAACTTCCGTGAAACAGGGCTCGAAGGGACTGCTTACGACGATCCACCGTACCGCGACGATCCAGCGAATCGTCCTCGGGGGTGGCCGTTCCCTGGCCTTGGGAATCAATGGGCATTGATTTAACTTTTTCCAGTAAAACGAGGGCTCCCCTGCAGTCATTGTAGCGGTGCGGCATCGGGAAGGCGGCGGCCAGAACGTGACGGACATCACACAAGCGCGGCGACTGTCGGGTGTCGCCGACAACGGGGGCCGGAACCAGGTCCCCGGGGGAGCGGCCCAGCCGGACGGCAAGCCGGGCGACCCGGTCGCCAAGTGAGTTCCGGCGTACCATCGTGCGCCCCACGCCCGGGGGCGGCTGGCCGGAAAGGTTGATTCATGAGCACGCCACTGTGGTCGTGGTTGCTTCCCGTCGTCGCCGTGGTGTTGCTGGTGGCCGGATTGCTGGTCCCGGTCGGCACGGTGTTGGCAATCTTATGTGCCGCGGCGCTGATCGGCGCCGTCATTGCGGCCGTACATCATGCGGAAGTCGTGGCGCATCGACTCGGGGAGCCGTTCGGTACGCTCGTGCTGACGGCGTCGATCACGATCATTGAAGTCGCGCTCATTGTGACGCTGATGTTAGGTGGCGGAGCGGATAAAGCCGCCCTGCCCCGTGACACCATCTTTTCGGCGATCATGATCATCTGCAACGCCGTCATCGGCCTGTGCCTGCTGATCGGCGGACTACGGCATCACGAGCAGTCGTTCCACGTCATGGGTGCCAACACCGCGCTGGCCACCTTGATTGCGTTGAGCACGCTGACGCTGGTTTTTCCCGCCTTCACCACCAGCTCCGCGGGCCTCACCTACACGACTGCACAGCTAACCTTCGCAGCCCTGGCATCGCTGGCGCTCTGGGGGGCTTTCGTATTCATCCAGACCGTGCGCCATCGTGATTATTTCCTGCCGGTGGACAACGCCTCGGACGAGGAGACCCACGCCCCACCCCCGTCGGCCAGGCTCGCGTGGGCGAGCTTCGGTCCGCTGTTCATCGCGTTGGTGTCGGTGGTCGGCCTGTCGAAGGTGATCTCGCACAACATCGAAGACGCCCTGGACAGCGTAGGCGCGCCCAAAGCCGTACTGGGCATCATCATCGCCATGTTGGTGCTGCTGCCGGAGACTTGGGCAGCGGCGCGCGCGGCGCACGCAAATCGGCTGCAGACGAGCCTGAATCTGGCGCTGGGCTCTGCCCTATCGAGCATCGGACTGACGATTCCGGCGGTGGCGCTGACGGCCACCCTGGCCGGCCTGCCACTGGTGCTCGGACTCGAGCCCAAGGAGCTGGTGCTGTTGGTGCTGACCTTCCTGGTCACGTCGATCACGCTGGTATCGGGCCGCACCCACATTCTGCTGGGTGCGGTCCATATCGTGATCTTCGCGGCTTTCCTTTTTTTGGCTTTCGTGCCGTAGGCACGCGCCGGGCTGCTCGCCGAGCGCTATCAGCCCCGTGACTCCTTCTTTTCTCGCTTGGCCGCGCGCTTCTCCTCGAGAGTCTTCGCCGGCTTTTTCTTCTGCTCCTTCTTTTTGTCTAACCCTTTGCTCATGCTGCACTCCTACTCAACGCCGCCCCGCGGCGTCTTCACCATGAACAATACCCCAACATCCAGCCCGCCGCACTCTAGCCCTCCGCACTCAGTGCGATCGCGGTGCGAACGAACTCCTCGTGCGCGCTGATCCGGAAGTCGGCCAGTACCGCCGAACGGATGCGCCGCGCCTGGTCGATGAGGTAGGTCGCGCGCCGCACGCCAAAACCTAGCGGGCCCATGACGTCGTACATTTTCACGACCACCTTTTCGGTGTCCGACAGGAGCGTGAACGGCA
>DATBCZ010000418.1:0-5936 GCA_036270175.1 Steroidobacteraceae bacterium
CGCGGGCTCGTCCAAACCTCGCCGTAAACCGAATACCGGGAGCAACGAGATGTCTGTGGATTCGACCAGGCCGGCGGTCAGAGCGGCGAGCATTACTATGGGTGCCGCTCGTAACAACTGTCCAAGGGGCCGTTTCCGCACCGGGGTGCGTTCGACTCGCGATGTAGGAAGGGAAAAAAGCAGCGGTAGCGCGGTCGAGGCCAGGCATAGGGCGCCTACGTAAAAGGGTCGGCTCCCCATGCTACCGATGAACTGCAGTAACAGTGGGCCTGACATGACGCCAGCCGCGAAGACGGTCGTATAGATTCCCATCACGGTGCCCCGCGTCTGGTTTTCACTGAGCATGTTGAGCCAGACTTCGCTCGCGATCCAAGCCAGCCCTAGCGCACAGCCGGTTGCCAGCCGCAGAGCGACCCATCCTTGCAGTCCCGTCGTGAAGGGCATGATGAGCAGGGTTGCCACAGCGATTCCGATGCCCACCAGGATTGCCAGTCGTGGACCGAATCGCGCGATCAAACGCGGATAAAAAGGCGAGAGCGCGATAACCGCGATTGTGCCGACGCTGGTTACCGCGCCAATAGCAAAACTCGACGCCCCATAGCGCGTTAAGACGAACGCCAGCAGTGGCGGCTGAAAGCCGAAGATCAGGCCGACGCCCAGAGTTGCCGAGAAGACGGCCCAGAGGCTAGCGGAGTTGGACCGTAGCAATGTTGCCATCGATCTCAAGGCGCAGGGTCATCGGCGACGATCTCTTTGCCGTCCAACTGGCCGCGCGCGATAGCGAGCCCACTGCTGACACCCTCGCGCCATTGCAGCTCTAGTCTTCCGCCGCCCCCGTGGGTGTCGTGCAACTCCAGGTTCGCTTTGGCGGTGCCGCTGCGGCCGGGCCAGTCGATTTGACCCGAGACGGTCAAATCCTCTGTCCAACGCACGTTTCTCAGGTGTATGCGATAGCCTGTCGAAGCTGCTTCCGCAAGGAACGAGCCACCGCGTAGTCCTATTCCACTACCCGCGCCGTTTGCGTCAGCTCGCTCGATGACGTCTTCAGAGGTCAACACCGCGGCGGTTACCATGCGCAATTCGTATTCACCGCCCGAGTTTCCCATCGCGGCGCGCGCCGGCTCCAGTTCCGCCACATGGAGCGCGAAGCGAGGCAGGAGTCGAATTGCAGGCACCGTCGTAGCGCAGCTTTCATCTCCGGTCTCCAGATTCTCCATGAAGTGGCGTACCAGGATTGCTCCGCATTCACTCCGGGCGTGGGGCAACGCATTGACATGGAAGCTATTGGAGATGATGACATGATGTGCTTGCGGGAATCGGGCCGCCGCCGCCGTCCCGTCGGCTACGCTGGTCATGTTGTCCAACTCGCCGGAGATCACCAGTACGGGGACATCGGGATAAGGGCCGCTGCCGGAAACGAGCGGCAGCGACGCCGCTCCCCGGGGCGGTGCCGGCCAGCGCATACATTGATCGATGAAAGCGTAGTCGAGCGGCATGCGCCTGTATTCGTCGATAGTAAACGGCGCGTAGGTACTGGGAGATTGATCCTGGCGCTTGCGAATTTCGAGATCCCTGGCCGGCAGTCGCTTCTCCGGCGTCAGGCCCATGTCCACAATCTGTGGGGGGTCCTGGCAGGACACAGCGGCTGCCAGCCCCGCGCTGTACTGCAGCGGGGAATGGGTCGCATCCCGTGAGTCCACGCTGGAAAGGGTCTCCGCCATCAATCTGAGTAACGGCAACGGGTCGCCACCGTTGAAGGCACGCGCGGCCGCGTCCAACTCTCTGACGCTTGCGTAGGCGGGTGAGCTACCAAACATGACGATCGCCAATGAAGTGGCGTTGACGGCGAGGCGGATGGACCGCCCGTCACCATAACGGACTCGCGCGCTGAATGGCTTGGCGCGTAAGAGCGCCAGAGTAGGCGCGATATGCTCGAGCGAGCTGCCCGTAAGCGCCTTGCAGGCCGGAGCGCGCTCACAGGCCAGGTTGAATTTGGCGCGCATCGCCGGCGCGTAGTGCGGATACCATCCATAGTCGGGACCGTTCAGGGGATAGGCGCCGTCGAGCACGAGCGAGTGCAGCCGTTCCGGGTGACGCAGAGCAAAGACCTGGGCGAAGTAGGTTCCGTACGAATCGCCGTAAAGATCCACGCTTCGAATCGATAGCGCGTCCAGCAAAGCGGCGAGATCATCCGTGGCCAACGTGGTGCTGTAGAGCGGCGCCGCAGATCCAAGCGACCGCCCGCAGGCACCGATGTTGGCTTCCGTGAGCGCGGGTGCATTCTGGAGCTCTTTGCAGTCGACAGCTCCGGAGCGCCCGGTGCCCCGATTGTCCATGATGACTACATCGTGGTTCGAGCGCAGCGGCTGCAGGAGCGCCAAATATTCATCCCGCGATTCCGTGGCCGGGAAGCCGGGGCCGCCTTCGGTCGTGACAATGGTGCCGGTTACCGGAGTCGCTGCCGCGGTGTGCGGGAAGTACTCGAAGTAGATTGGGACGGTTCCGTGGACGGTGCCGGTTGGATCGAGAGGCCGTTCGAGGACCCCGCACCAGGGCGCAGGCGTTTCGCAGCGATGGAGAGTCAGCTCGCCCACGCGTAACGAGGCGCCGGCCGCGCAGGTGGCTATGCAGGCGAGAAGCAAGAGGATAGTTAATCGACGACGCACCCGGTGCCCGCCCGTTCGTGATGTTGCGAGGATCCGCGTGCCACACTTGTTGTACGGTTGTATGATAATAGAATCGGGGAAGTCAAGTGTGGTGGGAGCGTATGTCACGTCGAACCGCGGCTCGAGCAGGTTGCGTCGCCGTGCTGCTCGCGCTCGGGGCGCTGCCGCCGGCCGTCGCCGCGCCCACGGCGGTCCCGTCACTGAAAACCCGCAATGTCGTGCTCATCGTGAGCGACGGGCTTCGCTGGCAGGAGGTCTTCAGCGGCGCCGATCCGCTGCTGATGAACGAAAAGAATGGCGGGATCTGGGACAAGGAAGCGGATCTACGCCGAGAATTCTGGCGCGACGACCCCGCCGAGCGCCGTAAAGCGCTATTTCCCTTCCTGTGGTCGACCGTTGCAACGCGCGGCCAGATTTTCGGCAACCAGGCGCAAGGCAGCGTCGCCCGCGTGACGAACGGCGTGGCCTTCTCCTATCCCGGTTATAACGAGATGCTGACGGGTCACCCGGACCCGCGAATCGACTCGAACGAATTCGGTCCCAATCCCAATCTCAGTGTTTTCGAGTGGTTGAATGGCCAGACCGATTTGCATGGGCAGGTCGGTGTCTATGCTACGTGGGATAACTTCAAGGACATCTTCAACGTCCGGCGCAGCAATCTGCCTGTGCATGTCGGTTGGGATCTCCCCTACAAGGGCGAGCTCACGCCACGGCAGGAGCTTCTGAACCAGCTCTATCGCACGACGACCCGGGTCGACTTCGAAGACGTCTTCGACTCGTTCATGGAGGTCCCCCTGCTCGACTCGCTGCACGACAGCCAGCCGCGCGTTCTGTTTGTCGGCTGCGGCGAAACCGACAATTGGGCGCATTCCGGGCGCTACGACCTGGTTCTCCATAGCGCACACGCGTTCGACCGTTTTGTCGAGACGCTTTGGAACACCCTGCAAGCCCTACCAGCCTATCGCGATCGGACGACCTTCATCATCACGACGGATCACGGCAGGGGCAGCGGGCCGGTCGACTGGAAGGAGCACGGAGTCGAGCAGCACGGCTCGGAGAATATCTGGATCGCGGTGCTGGGGCCGGATACGCAGCCGCTGGGTGAGCGCGTCAGGATCGCGCCGGTCACACAGGCACAGATCGCGGCGACCGTCGCCGCGCTGTTGGGAAAGGATTATCGGCACGCGGTGCCCGCGGCCGCCGGGCCGATTGTCGAGGTGTTGGGCGGCAGTCGCTGAGGCCGTGGACTACCGCCAGCAGGGTTAGGGCTGGCCGACTGCCGGGCTGGCCTTGGCCGCCATCCGGACTCCGGCCGGCGCGCTGCTCCTAGTTGGTTTCTTTGCCGAAACGGTAGTTGAGGCGCAGGCCGTAGACGCGCGGCTCGGCTACTGTCTGGCGCAGATCGAAGTTTCCCGTGTTGGTGTAGACGATCGCGTTCTTGTTGGCGAGATTGGTGATATAGAACTCACCGAGCCAGTGCCCGCTTTCGGGGTTCAAGCCGAAGCGCAGATTCAGAATTGAATAACTCGGTTGCAGAATGCGCGGGAAGCCATTCGATCCTGAAACGTGCAGGTCGTCCCACATGTCACCCTTGTGGGCCATGTCAAACTGAGCATAGCCGCGCAGGTCCTTGTTCAGAGGTTGGTCGTAACGGACGTTCCAGCTGTAGCTGAAGTAGGGGACGAACGGCAGCCGCTCGCCGACATTGCCTTCGAAGGTCGCGTAGGTGGTCGAGACCAGGTGCGAGTCGGTGTAGCTGCCGGAGGCTTGTAGCGACCAATTCTGATTCAGCTTGAAATCGATATTCGACTCCACGCCATAAATGCGCGCTTTGCCGACGTTGACGTTGAAACTGCTCGGGGGACAGATGTCCACGTCATAGATGAGCGTCTGCAGGTCGCTCCAGTTCATCAGGTAGGCCGCACCGTTCCACAGCAGGCGGCCTCCCAGGCTCGTCGACTTCCAGCCGACCTCGAAGTTGTTGAGCGTGTCGGGCACATACTTTTGCGGCACACCATTGGCGTAGCATTGCGCCGCGTAGCCGGAATTGGAGCCGCCGTCGCGGAAACCCTGGGCAAAGTCGGCGTAGACCATCACTTTGTCGGTGATTTTGTAGTTGATGCCGGCCTTGCTGTTTACCTTGTGAGACCCGCCAGGGCTGTACGACGGCGTGGTGGGCGCGTAGGCGAACTGGCCATAGGGACTGTAGTAGGTAAATTTGGAGCTGAAGTGCACCACGCCCGCCTCGATGTTCAGTTTATTGGGGACGATGTCGAAGCTGATGTTCGCGAACTCGGTGGTCTGTAGATAGTCCGAGGTCGTCGTGTAGGAGTACCACTCTCCGGGCGGTAGCGACGACATGGAGTTGCCGTAATAGGCGAGGTACGACTGGAAAGCGGCGCCGTCGGTCTGCAGCCCTGGCATGAAGTACGTGCTGCCGGAGTGCTTGTCCTCGGTCCGCTCCCAATAGAATCCGGTGAGCCAGTGAAGGCGGCCGCCTTCCTTGGAGACGAGGCGCACCTCCTCGGACCAGCGCTGCGGGTTGGTGTGGTACTCGAAGAATTGCGTGGGCACCTGGCAGTTGTCGAAGGTCGCGCTGGTGCCGTAATTCGGGTCGTTCTGACAGGTGAACCCCTCCTGCGCGCCGCCCTTGTAGTTCTCCATGTAATTCGAGTATTCATTCGTCTGGCGCGTTGGCAGCGACCAGTAGGTGCTCGCAAACACCAGGTCGCCGATCCCGACATCGCCTTCCAGGTGAAAGTCCAGAATCTTGGCTTCGTTACGCCGCGACTCGGGGCCGAAGCGCGACACCGCATCCTGGCCGTAGTTCGCGAGGTCCTCATCCCAGGCGCCGAGCGTGCTCTGCCGTTGATAGGTGTAGGTGACCGTCGCACTCCAACCGTCGTTGATCACGCCCTTGAGGGCTATCCGGCCACCCTCGACGTGCTCGCGGTTGTAGTTGTTACGTGCCCAGTCGGCATTCGTCGAAACCGTGCCATTGACCCAGTTGCGGGTCGTGAGCTCGTTATTGATGAAGCCGCCACGGGAATCACTGAAGGCGGACACACGCAGGGCGAGAATCCCATCGATCAACGGCGCATTGAGGAACGCCTCGTAAGTATAGTTGCCCTGGCCGTTCTGGATCTTGCCGCCGTTGAAGTCGAGGCCGGCGCTGAAGGAATGCACATCCGGCCTGTTGGTGATGTAACGGACCGCGCCCGCCATGGAGCCGGCGCCGAAAGTCGTGCCCTGCGGGCCGTTCAGCACTTC
>DATBCZ010000419.1:0-6407 GCA_036270175.1 Steroidobacteraceae bacterium
TGAGCGGCCTTACGAGCGGCACGTGGTATTTCGCTGTGACGTCGTATACGAGTGACGGCACCGAGAGCGCTAAGTCGGCGGCTTCGAGCAAGACGATTAGTTGATTGCGGCGCGTTAATCGCGCCGGGCTGACCGCCGCCCCCGGACCTGCTCGACTCCCGGCCTGACCGACCGTATCGGTCCGCGTTCCGCGCCCCGCTGGGGCAAGCTGAAACCGGCATAATAGCCGGGTGAAAAGCTCCATTCGGCCTTGCGCGCCCGAGGATGTGTCGGCCGTAGCGGCACTGATGGCGGACTGCGGTCTCGTACCCAACCTCAGGCCTGCGGAGGCCCACTGGAAGTACTGGCAGGAGCGCCCCGATTGGCCGGCACCGCGCTCGTTTGTCATGACGCTCGGTGACGAGATTATCGCGCATGCCGCTGGTGTTCCCGGACAGTATCAGTGGAACGGCCAGGGAGTCAGAACCCTCCATGTCATCGATTGGGCCGCCCGGCCGAGCGCCGCGGGCGCCGGCGTCTCGTTGCTGAAGTATCTCGCTCGAGGCGCGGATGCGTTGCTCGCGATCGGGGGCAGTTCACGGACCTTGGAGATTCTGCCGCACGTGGGGTTTCGCTTGCGTGGCTCGGTCACTGGTTATGTGCGCCCCCTGCGCCCGTTGCGGCTCGTGGCGCCGAGTGTTCACCCAACCTGGAGGGTGCCGCCTCGCATCGTGCGAAGTGCGCTGTGGGCCATTCAGACACCGCGTGCCGACACGGACGGCTGGACGGTGAGCCCGATCAACTCGGATGATGTCGGAGCGGTTGCAGAGATCCTGCCCCATCCCACCAGCGGGATGGCGGTGTTGGAACGTAGCGCGGACCTGTTCCGATACGCTCTCGCTTGTCCGATCGCCTCCATGAGTCTTTTTTCGGTTGCGCAGGCCGGCCGCGCTCGTGGTTACTTCGTGCTCGCTCACGCGCTTCGCCAGGCGCGCCTGGTCGATTGCTGGATGGATTCGGCGGATCCGGCCGATTGGCGCGCGTTGATTCAATGCGCCGTGCGCGAGGCGAAGCGTCATCCGTTCGCCGCAGAGCTTGCCGCTTGGGCGAGCGATCCGCTGTTGTCGCGCTGTTTGCGTGAGTGCGGTTTCCGCGCGCGCAGCGAGGCGCCCGTGCAGCTTCTCGGTCCGCGTAACTCCGCTCTCGTGCCGGCGGCTCTGCGAGTGCAGATGCTCGATAACGACGCTGCGTATCGACATGTGGGACGCAACGAGTTCTGGGCGTAGCGCTCGTCGACCCCTTCATTTGATTGTCATACACGTCGGCGCGTGCGGTGCTGCAGCAGCGGCTGTGCCGCAGAATTCCCAAGTCATTCCGCGAGCTCGCGTGTCAAGCTCGATTCAACATCATGCACGCCGGCATTCGTTTTATGTCTGTGATGCGCGACATACGGGTCATCCGCCCTGTCTGCGAGGTGCGACGAGTTGCAATGTGTGAGGCCTGCACGTATTCCTAACACCGTTAACGGGCTATAACAATTGCGTGCATGAGGCAAACCCGCTGCGAGGTGGGGACGCAAAGCCTCCGGTCTCGAGAAGGACAAGCTTGAGATAGCGGGGTTGCCGGCGAACGCTCACCGAGGTAAGCGAGGGTCGTCATCCGCTGTCTGTTCGTCCCCGAGTTGATTTTTTAGTGATGCCTGTGGGCTTTGTTCGCAGGCGAGAGGGTAGGACAGATGGATCATTATCAACGCCGCAACGCGGCGCACCTGGCACGCTATTTTGCGTGCGCGGCGCTGGCGGTTGTGGCATCGGGTTGCGGAAGTTCTGGCGATTCCACGGACCCGCTTTCGCCCTCGAGCACGACGACGCCCCCCACGGGTTCGACTACTTCCGTCAATCCGCCGACAATCACCGGCACGCCCGTTACGACGGTGGTGGCGGGCGCCAAGTATTCGTTTCAGCCGAGCGCCTCGGACACCGACGGCGACGCGCTGACGTTTTCCATCAACAATATTCCCTCGTGGGCGACTTTCGATACGACGTCGGGACTGCTGACCGGCACGCCGACGACCGGCAACGTCGGTAGCTTTCAATCGATCACGATCAGCGTGGCGGACGGCAAGGCGATCGCCGAGCTTCCGCCTTTTTCGATCCAGGTGACCGCGCCGGCCGGCACCACGCCGCCTGCGAACTCGCCACCGACCATAACCGGCACACCTTCCACCTCGGTCCAGGCTGGCTCGCATTACGCGTTTCAACCATCCGCTTCAGACGCTAACGGGGACGCGCTGGTTTTCTCGATCACCGGCATGCCGTCGTGGGCGTCTTTCAGCACTTCGACCGGACTGCTCAGTGGCACTCCCGCGTCCAGCAACGTCGGCGCTTTCCCGAACGTCGTCATCAGCGTGAGTGACGGCCACACCAGCGTAGCGCTCGCGTCGTTTACGATTACTGTGACCGCGCTTCCGCCCGCTCCGCCGACCAACACGCCCCCGAAGATAACGGGAACTCCAGCCTCTACCGTGCAAGCCGGCTCGCAGTACTCGTTCTCGCCCGCGGCGTCCGATGCCGATGGCAACAAGCTGACATTCGCGATTGCCAACAAGCCCTCGTGGGCAACCTTCAGCACGACGACCGGGCAACTCAGCGGCACCCCCGCCACGGGGAACGTAGGTACCTATTCGAACATCGCGATAAGTGTGAGTGACGGGAAGGCGAGCGTTTCGCTGTCCACGTTCAGCATCCAGGTGAGCGCGCCGCCGGCCATCCCGCCGACGATCACCGGCACGCCTCCCACTCAGGCGCAGGCAGGCACGGCTTATTCCTTCAC
This sequence comes from Steroidobacteraceae bacterium, assembly GCA_036270175.1. Lineage (GTDB taxonomy): Bacteria > Pseudomonadota > Gammaproteobacteria > Steroidobacterales > Steroidobacteraceae > 13-2-20CM-66-19. The sequence goes on from DATBCZ010000419.1 coordinate 2,812, forward strand.
GCCGACCGCGAAAGACTCGAGCGGCAAGACATTGAGCTTCAGCGTCCAGAACAAGCCCAGCTGGGCGAGCTTCAGCATCGCGACAGGACAGTTGAGTGGAACTCCGGCAACCGCCGATGTTGGGACGGATGCCAATATCGTGATCACTGTGAGCGACGGTACGACGAGCGCGGCCCTCGCGGCCTTCACCATCACTGTCGCGGCCGCCCCGACGCCCCCGCAAACTCAGGGTACGGCGACGCTGAAGTGGGCGGCACCGACGAAGAACACGGACGGCTCGCCGATCACGAATCTCTCCGGGTACGTGGTTTCCTATGGAAACAGCGCCACCGCGCTGTCTCAGACAGTCAGCATCACCAATCCGGCTACTCTGACCTATACCGTGCAGAACCTTGGCACGGGCACCTGGTATTTCGCCGTGAGTTCGACTGAGAGCGACGGCACGGTAAGTGCCTTGTCTACGGTGGTGAGCAAGACGATTCAGTAGACGGAGGAGAAGGGGTGGGCCGGGGGCCGGCCCACCCTTTGTAAGGCTCTAGCGGTCTTTGTTGTTCTTGCGACGGCGCGCAATAGCCGCGCCCACTGCACTGACACCCGCGCCCAGCAGCAACAGGCTCGTCGGCTCCGGGACCGAAGTCTTGATTACCGGATCCGAATCCTGGCCCAGGTTTCCCGGATGCGACTCGTGGCCAAAGCGGTCATTATGTTTATCGGCCGGACACATCAGTGCGATCAACTTACAAGTGACTGCGGCGTCGGCGGCGGTCGTTCCGAGTGACATGAGGGCCGCTGCAGCGACAAAAGCCCAACCCATACGCTTCATTTGATTAAGTCTCCTTCCCGAAATCGACAAATTCGAACTCGAATCCCGGCCTGTCCGTGATAGTGCAAGCGGCGGGCCACGGTTTCCATTCAGCGGGAAATCAGGCTCTTTGAGCGTTTCCGGCCGCGAGGCCGGCACAGCGCGCTGTAAAGTGTATCGACGTGTGCGCCGCGCCAGACTGTGACCCGGGTCACGTTATGCCCGCCGCTCGTCATCCTGACTCGAAGCAAATCCTTTAATTTCAATGCCTTGAGATGGCACTGCGCCGCAGCCCAAGCGGCCCGCCAGCTGTTCACTAACTCGACGTGCAGCTCATCACAATCTACCGACGAGCGGCGCATGTTGACTTGGACTGCATACTATCATCCGGTCATTCACGCGCCGCTGACTGCCGGAGGAGACACCTTCGGGACCTGAGGACGCGTAGAAAAAACGGGAAAAACAGCCACGCCATGCAGGAATCGGTCCTCCAGCCACGCAACGCGATGTTGACTGCCGGGCTGCTCGCGCTCGCGGCTTTGACATATTGGCCGAGCTCGCAGGCCCTCTGGAATTTCTGGACCAACGATAACACCGGCGGCGCGCACGGGTTTCTCGTGGTGCCGCTCGCCGCGTGGCTGTTGTACCGGGCGCGCTATCGATTGGCGGCGGTGCCGGTCCGGCCGTCGCGCTTCGCCTGTCTGTTGTTGGTGATTACGAGCGTCGCCTGGCTGGTTTTCTGGCGCGCCGGCATTCAGGAGTTGCACATTCTGACGCTGCCCGTGTTGATGGGCCTGAGCGTCTATGCTGCTCTGGGATGGCAGGCAGCGCTGAGCGTTGCTTTCCCGATCGGTTACCTCTATTTCGCCGTCCCGGCGTGGGGCATTTTCATCGGACCGCTCGAGGACCTGACGACGGTGGCCGTCGGTTTTCTCGCTCCGTTGATCGGTATTCCGGCGCACACCGAAGGCAACCTGGTGCTCATTCCCGGCGGAATAATCGAGATAGCGCGCGGCTGTAGCGGAGGGGCTTTCCTAACCGTCGGTCTGGCCGTCGCGGCGCTACTCGGCGAGCTCGAGAATGCCTCACTGCGGCGGCGCGTTGTCCTGTTGGTGGTGATGGGTGCGATGGCTGTGAGCAGCAATTGGATTCGCGTGCTCGTGATTGTGGAGGCCGGATACGCCACACACATGAGGCACGCGCTCATAACCAAAGATCACTTCGTCTTCGGCTGGATTTTGTTCACGTGCATGCTGGTGTCATGCGTCTGGTTACTGGCCCGCCGAGCGAATTCGGCCCCTCCCACGAGCGCCTCTCGAGGCGAGACGAGTCCGAGGCGACTGGTCCCGACCTACGTTATCGCAATGGTTGCACTCGTTGCTGTGCCTCTCGTCGTCTACACGTTCGTGCTCAGGCTCGATGTCGGAGCGGAGCCGGTCGCATTTCAGCCCCCAACGGGCAGGGGCGAGTGGCGTGGACCGGTGAGCGCCCCAAGCGGCGCCTGGCGACCTGAATTCATCGGCGCGCACTCACAATGGTACTTCGCATATGAGGGGCCATCAGGTCACAATGTCCAGATGGTTGCGATCGGATACCCCATGCAGGCACAGGGACGCGAGCTCGTGAACGAACAGAACTCGTTATTCGGCGTAGACGCTCCGGAACCGACGGCTGAGGCCAAGGTAACGCTGGACGGCCAGTCCTACATTGAGCTCGTCTTCGCCGATCAGCGCGGCCAGCGGTGGCTCACGTGGTCGATCTATGACATCGGTGGGCAGCAGTTCGTGACGCCGCTGCTGTCTCAGCTCTGGTATGGTTTGCGCTCGCTCGGCGGGCCCCCCTACTCGATGCAATTCGCGTTCAGAACGGAATGTAGTGAGTCGTGTGATTCCGCACGCGCCACACTGAGGAGTTTCCTGCAGACGATGGGCCGGGATTGTTTCGCCTCCGTCGGTCGCACCCCGGAATCCCTAACGTCGAGGAAGCTATGACCTTCACTGTTTCTTTTGCACGCCGCGTCGGCCGTCTGCGGCTCCTTCTCGCGGCAGCGCTGCTACTCCCCGCCCTGGGGTTCGCGCAGGAGCCGGCGTCTGCCACTCCGCCTGAGCAGAAGGTCGATCCCAACCAATACGTGATCGGGCCGGGCGACTCCTTGCAGGTCTTCGTATGGCGTAATCCGGAGCTGACCGCGACGGTTCCGGTGCGACCGGATGGCAAGATCTCGACACCACTCAATGAAGACATGGTCGCGGTGGGCAAAACGCCTTCCCGGCTTGCGCGCGACATCGAGAAGGTCCTGTCGGAGTATGTCCGCGCGCCTACCGTCAATGTCATCGTGAACACGCCCGTGGGCGTTTACAGTCAGATTCAGGTTATCGGCCAGGTGACGAAGCCGGGACCCCTACCTTATCGCGCGGGCATGAGAGTGCTCGATGCCGTGCTGGCGGTCGGAGGGCTGACACAGTTTGCAGCCGGGAATCGTGCGAAGGTCGTACGCACCATTGACGGGCACCCGCAGCAATTGCGCGTGAAGCTCGACGCCCTCGTTAACAAGGGCGACATGGGTCAGAATCTCGAGCTGCGGCCCGGTGACGTGCTCGTCGTACCCGAATCCGTCTTCTAGGCAGAATTCATTTTCCGGCAATGACCCATGCAAGAAATACTCGAACAAACTCTGGGGATCCTGCGCGAAATCTGGCGTTATCGCTGGATCGCTCTGGCGGTGGCGTGGGGAGTCTGCCTGGTGTCCTGGGGTGTCATTCTCGTGTTACCGGACAAATACGAGGCGAGCGCG
>DATBCZ010000420.1:0-2890 GCA_036270175.1 Steroidobacteraceae bacterium
CGCTCCAGAGGTACAGGCGCCCGTGCTTCACCGTCTTTTCAGAGCGGAGTACGCGCGCGCACATGGTAGGCGTCGTCGTGAGCGACACCACCATCGAGACGAGGATGGCGCTCGAGAGTGTCAATGCGAACTCGCGGAACAGCCGCCCTATGATGCCGCCCATCAGCAGGATCGGGATGAAGACGGCAATGAGCGAAATGCTGATCGACAGGACCGTGAAGCCGATCTCCGCGGCGCCTTTCAGAGCGGCCTGTACGGGGCTCATACCCTCTTCGAGGTGGCGGGTGATGTTTTCCATCACCACGATGGCGTCGTCCACCACGAAACCGCTCGCGATGGCGAGCGCCATCAGGGAGAGATTGTCGAGTGAGAAGTCGCACAAATACATGATCGCGCACGTGCCGATGAGCGAGACGGGCACCGCGACGGCCGGAATGAATGTCGCGTACGCGTTGCGCAGAAAGACGAACACCACCGCCACGACCAGCAGTACCGAAATGACCAGGGTCCGCTCGATATCGCTCACGGATGCGCGGATCGTGAGCGTTCGATCCAGTACGGTGATGAAATGCATCCCCTGTGGAATCGAGGCCTGGAGCGAGGGGATCGCGGCCTTGATGGCTTCCACTGTCTGGATGATGTTGGCACCCGGCTGGCGGAAGATGATCAGGTTTACCGAGGGCTGGCCGTTGAGGAAGCCGGCCTGGCGCACGTTCTGCTGTGAGTCAACTACGTCAGCCACGTCGGCGAGGTGGATCACCGCACCGTTGGAGTACCCGATCACCAGGGGCTTGTAGTCGTTTGCCTTGGAGATCTGACTGTTGACAATGATGTCCGAGGTCGAGTTGCCGTTGGCGAGTTGCCCCTGGGCCATGTTGGAATTCTGACCCGAGATGGCGCTCGCCACCGACGGAAGACTGATTCCGTATTGAGTGAGCCTGGTGGGATTCAGCTCCACGCGCACGGCCGGATAGGAGGCACCCACCACGTTGACCTGTCCCACACCCGTGATCTGTGAGACGCGCTGTGCAATGACGGATGAAGCCTCGTCGTAGAGCGTCGGCACGCCATACACGTTGGACTGCAGTCCTAGCACCATGATAGGGGAGTCGGCCGGATTGACTTTCCGATAGGTCGGATTGGCGGGGAGGTTGGCTGGCAGGTAACTGCGGGCCGCGTTGATTCCGGCTTCCACGTCGCGCGCCGCGCCGTTGATGTCCCGGCTGAGATCGAATTGCAGGGTGACGCTGGTGGTGCCGAGCGTGCTGGAAGAGGTCATCTCCGTGATGCCGGCGATGTGTCCGAACTGTCTCTCCAGCGGCGTGGCGATTGCGGACGCCATGATGTCCGGACTTCCGCCGGGTAACGAGGCAGCCACCGTGATGGTTGGAAAGTCCACCTGGGGCAACGGCGAGACCGGCAAAACAGCGAAGGCGGCGATGCCCACCAGCGCGACCGCTATCGTCAGCAGAGTCGTCGCTACGGGGCGGCCGATGAAAATTCTGGACGGGTTCATGCAACCCCGCCTCGCGCCTGCGCGTCGCCGGCCTCTTCGCGGCGCCGCCGCGAGAATCGCGCCGCCAACTTGTCAAAGAAGATATAGATGACCGGCGTCGTGTACAGCGTCAGGACCTGGCTGAACAGCAGTCCGCCGACCATGGCCACGCCCAACGGTTTGCGCAGCTCCGAGCCGATTCCAGACCCGAATGCGAGCGGAACGCCGCTCAGCAAGGCTGCCAGCGTCGTCATCAGGATGGGGCGCAGTCGAAGCAGGGCCGCCTGGTAGATGGCCGCGGTGGTCTCCATGTGCTCTTTGCGCTCGAGCTCGAGCGCGAAGTCGACCATCATGATGCCGTTTTTCTGCACGATACCGATCAGCAGAATGATGCCGATGATCCCGACGATATCGAGGTCGAGTCCAAACAGACGCAACGCGAGCAGCGCGCCGACGCCCGCCGACGGAAGTGTGGAGAGAATCGTCACCGGATGTATGAAGCTCTCGTAGAGCACGCCGAGGACGATGTACACCGTGATGAGCGCCGCCAGGATCAGAAGCCCCTCGTTCGATTGCGAATTCTGGTAGGCGGCTGCCGTACCCTGGTAGTCGGCGATCACGCTGGCCGGCATTTTCTCCTTGGCGATGACCTCGTTGATGGCATCGAGGGCCTGGCCGAGTGAGTAGCCGGCTGCGAGGTTGAAGGAGAGTGTGACGACCGGGAACTGCCCCTGGTGTCCGATGGTCAGGGGCTCGCTCTGCGTCTGCATGTGTACGAAGGTGCTGAAGGGTACTGGGGTCGACCCGCCAGTCGCACTGCTGCTCGAACTTCCGCTGCCGCCCGAGGCCGCGGTACGTGAATTCGGCGCACTGGCGTTTTGCGACGCCGCCGATGCGCCCACCGATGTCGACAATACCCCGGCGCTGCCGCCGCCAATCGAAGCCGAAGAGAGCGCCGAGGTCGAGTTGACGCCGGAGGTTGAGCTGGTGGTGGTGCTGCTCGCGAGATTCAACACACCAGGCGAGTTGGAGCTCAGTGACGAGCCGCTGCTGCTCGAAGCGGGTGTCAGGAGGGCGCTGCCCGAGGCGGCGGTGCCGCCAGCGCCGGCTCCCGAGGATGAGCCTGCCGTGCTCGAGGCAACCGCGGTTGGCGTCCCGCTGAGGGAGGCCTGGATGTACAGGTCATGCAGATTGCCCGGATTGCGCTGGAATCTCGGGTCGGCCTCCAGGATCACGTGGTACTGGTTGACCTGGGTGTAGAGCGTATTGATCTGCCTCTGTCCGAAGGCATCGTACAAGGTGTTGTCTATTGTTGCGGGCGTGATGCCAAAGCGCGACGCGGTTTCCCTGTCGATGGTCAGGGTTGTTGCTACCCCGTCGAGCTGCTGGTCGGTT